>JBHJOU010000391.1:0-3361 GCA_050329355.1 Rivularia sp. (in: cyanobacteria) | reverse complement strand
AAGATGAAAAGTCAAAGGCTGAAAATATATATTAATTATTCAAGCCTTGATTATTTATCTACTTACTATTTAGTTATATAACCGTTCTCTATTCCTTATTACCTATCTAAAGGATATGTTGAATTCAATCTGACGACTTAATTCTTACCCGTCTGGGGTTGCAAACCACACTCTGATAGCAGAAGTCGATTAAAATGGACTAACAAAATAACAGCTTTACGTTAGTAATATTTTTCTTGATATTTTTATTATGTAGTTAATTGTGCGTCGAGTGTAAGATATAAGTTATCAAACAACTTTACCACGAACATTTGTTTGAATTTGCAAAATTTATTTAGATTTATTATTTTTTTTAATACATCCCATAACATCTGTATTTAATTCTATTGGTAGATTATTGAAATTAACAAAGCCGGAGATAATTAATAAAAAAAACATTTAAATCATATATAGCAATAGTCATATTAGTTAGGGCATTATCTTTTGTTTTTAAGAGGATGTTTAAAAGTTTAATTTAATATTTGATTTGACCTGGCGACTAAAATTAAGAAACCCAGTTTTTAAAACCGGGTTTTTAAAACTAGTTAGTCGAGTAATTAACCATTAGGTAACTATTAACTATTAATCATTTTTGATGACAAAATTAATTTATTCATTATAACAAGTTGTACCCCGAACATTTTCTGATTTAAACTCATTACAATCCTTAAAACTTTCAGATTGTAACGACCACCAATAAGGTTTATCAGATGTGACTACACCATTAGCCATAGTAGTTAAACGGAAATTTGCTCCTCGAAAATTAGTTAAAAATAACTTTGCTCCATTTAAGTTAGCTGCTGATAAATTAGCACTCATTAAAGCCGCAAAAGATAAATTAGCATTTTCCATAGAAGCCGATCTGAGATTAGCACCAACTAAAGAAGCGTTGGAAAGATTAGCATTATTCATCACAGCATTTTCTAAGTCCGCACCCGTTAAATCAGCGTTCGTGAGATTTGTACCTGTTAAATTAGCTCCTTTTAAATTCGCATCACGTAAATTTACTGTTGACAAATTAGCTTGTGATAAATTAGCACCACTTAAATCACATCTCGGACAAGCACCAGTCGCTTTAAATAGTTCTATATCTTGCGGATTAAACGCTTTTACTTGCTGCATAAATCCCAAACAAGCTAACAAGGTAATACTAGCTACAATTTCTAATTTCATATTTTTTAGAGAGACTTATTTAGCAGTGGTTTTAAACAATTATGTACTGTTATACTTACATATAGAAACTGATAATTATATAACAAGTATAAAGAATATATAAAAAAAGTATAAAAAATTTGTAAATTGTGAGATTTGAACTACCCAATCTCACATACAGGTCTTAGAATAGTCTCATCGAGAAATATACCGAAAGCTCTATAGTCTACGAATTATCGAATCCCTCTAGCCCAGTTTATATGGTGGCGGAGGGATTCACTCTTTTTGGGAATGGGTAATTGGTAATGGGTAATGGGAAGATGGGGTGATGGGGAGAAATTAACTGATAACTGATAACTGATAACTGATAACTGATAACTGATAACTGATAACTGATAACTGATTATCTCCAACCTAAAAGACGCAAAGTCGGAACGATTAAATAATTACTTATCCCCAACCAAAAACTGATCAAGATACCTAACGCACAGAAAAAGGCTATTTTTAGCCACAGTTGTGATAAGTCGAAGGGTGTCGCTCCATTTAATATAGTTGGTGATAAACCTAATTTGATCAAGCCTGCAAAAATAATTGCCGTACCCAATGCTGTCATGATGGCATGGATGATTTGATGGGAACGAAGTCCTAAACCCAGAGTCAGCATGGACATGGCAAATAATATCATTCCTACCCATGCCGATGCGTGCTGTGGTGTGATTAATTGTAAAATAAACCAGCCTCCGCTATAGCCGATTATTCCCATTAATGACGCAATTAAAAATCGCCGCTTTTGCTCGAATCCTCCAGCTAAAGTTATTCCCCAAGCGGTTCCCAAACCGGATAATGCAAATAAAACTATTTCTGAACCTACTACTGGTTGGGGATTAGATGTAAAAGCTAATAATAGGTTAGTCACAACATCGCCAATTTTATCCCCTAAAATTGTCCCGAATGCCACAAAAAAACCGGCAATTGTACCTATACAAGCTCCAATACTTGCAACAATCATTGTCCATAGAGTTTCAAAACAGCCACGAATTATTCTTATAATTAACTTGAATGTAAAAACACTAGTTTGACCTACACCTTCGGTTATTCCAATTGTAAATTGTTGAACAAATTCCTTGATTTCGTTAAAAATCCCTTTTCGCTGACTTGCTGGTAAATATGATGTTGATTTAGTAGATTTAATTATCTGTTGCAAACGTTTTTGAATAATTACCGCATTATCGGGACGCGATCGCACTTCTTCTTGTGCCATATCGTCGAGTAAATCTACCAAAAGGGGGTTGACATTAGTACCATTTGCGGAAAACTTTAATGCTTCTCGCCAACGCAATGTTCCTGTCATCGGATCTTCTAAATCTTGAGGATTTTTAGCCGTAAGCAATTCAATCATTGTTCTACCAAGAGCGTAAAAATCCGCTGTCGGCCCGACATTACGTCCGGTGACTTGTTCTGGTGGACTGTAACCAGTGGAAAATAATCTAGTGGAACCCGATTGACGATGAGCAGCAGCAACGCTAAAGTGTTTTGCACCACCAAAGTCAATTAAAACTAATTGAGAACCCTTTAAATTGGGAGAGGGATTACGCAGCATCAAGTTAGAAGGTTTGATATCACGGTGAATAATCATGTGTTCGTGGAGATGTCGCAAAATATCCACAGCTTGCTTTAACCAATCCAACACCAACTCTTGGGGACAACCTTGGGGATACAAATAAGGAACTTCCTCCAAAGTTTGACCATTGATTTTTTCCATGATCAGACAAGGTAAATCCAACTCAGTCGTAGAACTTGAGAGATTATGGAAAAAATACCCATTATCTTCAACTTGAGGAGTACCGGGATGCTTTAAGCGTTGTAAAACCTCTGCTTCTTGAGCAAATAATTCCAGTGCTTTTGTTGAAGTTTCCACCAGCACTTTTAATACTTTTTCTGTTTGTGTCTCAACATCCCAAACCGTATAAATGCGAGCAAAACCCCCCGAACCCAAACGTTCGAGCGGAATAAATCGATTTTGAAGTTGTAATTTTGCGCCACAACTCAAGCAAAATTTGTTTCCCCACGGTTGGGGATAAGGGCGGGAACAATTGGGATTTACGCAGTGAATCGCATTTAAATTAGGTTGAGACACGGGAAATTGGGAATGGGGGGATGGGGGGATGGG
>JBHJOU010001014.1:0-3872 GCA_050329355.1 Rivularia sp. (in: cyanobacteria) | reverse complement strand
AAAAAGGTTTATCCACTTCAGCTACACAAGTTAATAAATTAGTAGAGTGTTATGCAGGTAATCCTCTCGCTTTGAAGATTGCTGCCACGACGATTGAAGAATTATTTGATGGTGATATTACTAATTTCTTAGAAGCAGGTATAATTATTTGCGGGGAGATTTTCTATTTACTCGATCAACAGTTTCATCGTCTTTCGATTTTAGAAAAGCAAATCATGTACTGGTTAGCAATAAATCGGGAATGGGTATCTTTAAAAGAATTACAATCCGATATTATTGATGTTGTGAAAACACGGGATTTACTCGCGGCTTTGGAGTCTTTACAATCGCGCTGTTTAATTGAAAATAATTCGGGTAAGTTTACTCAGCAACCAGTGGTGATGGAGTATGTCATTATTGAAGAATTAATCGAACAAGTTGCTCAAGAAATTTATCAGAACGAAATTCAAATACTCAATAAATATGCTTTAATTAAAGCCCAAACTCAAGATTACCTCAGAAATGCTCAAATCCAATTTATACTAAAGCCTCTTGTCGATAAATTATTCAGCTTTTGGGTGAGAAAAGAAATTATTCAAAGTCATTTAAATCAAATTTTATTCCAACTCAAATCGGAAGCATCTCCAAAACCAGGATATGCTGCGGGTAATATTATTAATCTGCTGCGATACCTGGATATAGAATTAAACAATTATGATTTTTCTAACTTAAATATTTGGCAAGCTAATTTTCAAGGAATCAATTTACAACAAACAAATTTTGCTAATTGCAATTTCAAAAAATCAGTATTTACCAACACTTTAGGTAGTATTTTAGCAGCAAAATTCAATCCCACGGGTGAATTATTCGCAACAGCAATTGAAAATCAAATATATCTTTGGGAAGTTGACAATATTCGACAATTGCATCAACTTGAAGGTCATACAGGTTGGGTAAGGTCGCTAGCATTTACTCCAGATAGTAAAATCTTAGCTAGCGGTAGTCATGACAGCACCATCAAACTATGGAAGGTCGAAACTGGGCAATGTTTACAAACAATAACAAGTCATACATCAAATATCCAATCCCTCGCTTTTAACCGAGATGGAACCATTTTAGCTAGCGGTAGTAATGATAAAACCGTTAGATTACACGATATCCCAACCGGACAATGTTTGCAGGTTTTTCAAGGACACACAAATAATATCAGCTTTGTCAGCTTCCATCCCTTTGACGAAAAATTAATTACAGCTAGTACAGATAATACCGTCAGATTATGGAATATTCAAACTGGTGAATGTTTACAAATTTTCCATATTTCGATTAATTGGCTACTTGCGATCGCAATCAGTCATGATGGAAAAAGTTTAGTTACGGGCAGCGATGGAAATGCGGTAAAATTCTGGGATATCGAAACGGGTGAATTGATTAAAATCTTACCAGATTACAGCAGTTGTGTCTGGTCAATAGCTTTTAGTCACGACGATAAAATCATAATTACTGGCAGCGAAGATAACACGATAAAAATCTGGGATGTAGAAACGGTCGAATGTCTACAAACCTTACGGGAACATCAACAGCGGGTTTGGTTAGTTGATTTCCATCCAGATAATCAAAGATTACTGAGTATTAGTGAAGACCAAACAATCAAATTATGGGATGTTTCATCAAGACGCTGTTTAAAAACATTAAAAGGTTATAGTAATTGGGTATTATCTCTCGGTTTTAGTCCCGATGGTCAAACATTAGCTAGTAGTTATCAAGACGGGAAAGTCAGATTATGGGATATGCAAACGGGACAATGTAACTCAATATTAACAGGACATGAAAAAATAGTATCTTCAATAGCCTTCGCACCTCCACATCTTCCAGATTGTCTGTTAGCTAGCGGTAGCGATGACAATACCATCAAACTATGGAATCCTGACGGTGAATGCTGGAAAACCCTCCGGGGACACGATGATTGGGTATATTCAGTTGCTTTTAACTCCCAGGTGAATATTTTAGCTAGCGGAAGTCGCGATCGCAATATAAAAATTTGGGATTGTCGAACTGGTGAATGTCTACATACCTTAGTCGGACATGAAGGTAGAGTCAAATCAGTAAGCTTTAATTCTAATGGTACTTTACTCGCAACTGCTAGCGATGATAAAACAATCAAAATTTGGGATGTAAATAATCAAACCTGCTTACGAACGCTTACAGGACATCAAGATAAACTTGATTGCGTAGTTTTCAGCCGGGATGGAAAGATAATTGCTAGTGCTGGCTGTGATAAAAGTATCAAAATGTGGGATAGTAACACCGGGGAATTACTGCACACATTACCAGCACACAGCCGTAGAATTCGCATGGTAGTATTTAGTTCAGATAATCGGATTTTAGCTAGCTGTAGCGATGACGGAACAGTAAAACTGTGGGATGTGAATACAGGTAATCATATTAGAACATTATCGGGACATGATAAAGCAGTATGGGCGATCGCAATTAGTCCCGATAATAATATATTAGCTAGTGGTAGCGAAGACCAGACAATTAAATTATGGTTTTTAAAAACAGGTGAATGTATTCAAACCTTGAGATGCATTCGACCCTATGAAGCAATGAATATTCATAATATTACTGGATTAACAACCCCTGAGAAAACAGTTTTAAAATCTCTTGGGGCTGTGGGAGAATAGGGATTCATTTTTCATTTTACTTTTTTGATTCTCAGTCTCGGCTATTAGCTACTATAGCGGTTTTCACTTGAGTGGAATACAAATTTTACCTCACCCCGCCCTGCGGGCACCCCTCTCCTCCTGACAGGAGAGGGGAAGGGGGTGAGGTTTTAGTGTATTGGACTCAACTGAAATTTGCTATATCCACATCTGGATTTATAAAATCTTATTAGTGGGGTAGGTTCATAGAGAGCCATTCCTCCATCTCACGAACTTGTTGCCAATTAAACATGAGTACTATAAAATCATCAAGTTGCTGCTCGTTTAACTGTTTGAGTTGACTAATTATCTGTGGCGTGAGAGACGAGGCGCTAAACTTAGCCCGAATTATAGTACTTGCCGATTCAATCTTACCTTTTAGCTTACCTAGAAATTCACCTTCTAGTTTGCCTTCTAACCTAGCTTTGTTAATTTCAGATTCATACCAAGCATCGATTTCTTCCATCGTTTTCATAAAACAAGAAACCCTTCTATCTCCAGCAACACCAAATAACCACTTTTGTATTTTAATTAATTATCTATCTCTCTGTAACTCTTTCCTCTGCGCTCTCTGCGTCTAGTAAGGTTTTTTTAATCAGTAATCTTCCGGGAAGAGAGTAAATCCCTAACCCCGCAACTTCTTCAACACTTCCTCAGTAAACGGATTCTTACCCGCTCTCAAAACTTTCACCCACCCCTGCCGTTGTGCTTTATGGTAGCTATCAAATAGTTTTAAAGCATTATTCCCTTCCCGTTCCAAAAAAGTAGCTGTTTCTGCATTACTTATTAATTTTTGACCATACCAACTCGCCCCTATTGCTCCCACAATCGCCGCTGATAAAATACTCAAACTAATGCGATTAGTACGTTTGGCTTTCCTCTCCGCATCGGCGACAATCTGCTGTGCCTTTTTCTCCGTTTCTACCAAAGCAAATTGAATTTCTCGCTTATCCAACTCCTGACTCGCAGCCAAAAACTGATAATCAACATCACTTAAACTTTTATCCTTTGCCCAATCCAAAGCATCCTGCAAAGCCTGTCCCCGCAACAACCGCGATTCATCTTGGCGATTTGCTTCTAACCAAGCCGTCAAAACCTGGGAATAGGGACGCAGTTTCCCCAGTTCCTTTTCCACCCACTCGCCATTAAACACACTTTGGTAAATGCGGTTATACACCTGTAACTTACCATCTC
>JBHJOU010000537.1:0-3111 GCA_050329355.1 Rivularia sp. (in: cyanobacteria) | reverse complement strand
ATATATTAGCAACCTGTAATAGTCCTCTAAGTCGCAATTACCAAGTCGGATACCAGTTAGGACAAGGAAAGACGCTGGTCGAAATTCTTTCCCATCTCCAGGAAACCGCTGAAGGAGTAAATACAGCAGAAGTTTTGGTACAACGCGCTAAACAGCAAAATATTTCGATGCCGATTACTCAGGAAGTTTATCGCTTACTTAGAGCCGAAGTCACCCCACGACAAGCACTTTGGGATTTAATGACGCGAGACATAAAACCAGAAGTTGATAGTCAATAGTCGATGGTTGATAGTCGATGGTTGATAGTCGATAGTAAATAAACCAACCACCAACCACTAACCAACAACTAACCACCAAATACCAAGATTCCCTGACGAGAAAAAAAAAATTCGTCAGGAAATAACTTTTATAGCTATGTATATATAACTATGATTATGATTTATAACTTTTCCCTTTGTCTATCTTTATACCATGTCGCATTCGTTACTGTCAATATTTTGAAGCTATAAATTGAACTGACTCAGCCGGTTAATAGCAGCCTAGTTAAGGATTTGAATTGCTGTTGGTTCAAATTAATTGCTGGGCTGACACCCTTAACTAAAATGAGTATGAAATAAAACCAGTATGATTTTATTTCAAAAAAAACCAAATTAATTTTTAAATAATGTTAGTTCTCCGTTAATCGCGGGAACAATAGCAACAGTTGATTAGCAATCAAAAGCTAGTAATTGTTACCTGGAGCCATTGAGAAATTCTTATGCCAGCAACATCTTTTTATGCCGATGCCGATACCGCTTACGAATCTCAAAAATCCCCTCAAGATTTTGAACCGGAATTAGTCGTTGATGACGTAGAAATTCCTAAAGATGAGGACTTAGAGCAGTTGGAGATAACAACTTCAGACACTGCGAATTTGAATGCTACGACCAAAACCCGCAGTACGGATTTAGTTCGTTTATATCTTCAAGAAATTGGTAGAGTTCGGTTATTAGGTCGAGATGAAGAGGTTTCAGAAGCTCAAAAAGTTCAACGTTATTTGAAGTTACGGATACTATTATCCGAAGCAGCAAATCAAGGTGATGAATTACTTACTGATTATTTGAGAATAGTTGAAACTCAAGAACGTTTGACATCCGAGTTAGGACATCGCCCTTCGATGAAAAGATGGGCAAACACGGCTGGGATTGAGGAGTTCGAGTTAAAAGGCGCTTTATCTCAAGGTAAACGCCGTTGGGCCCAAACCGCTCAATTGACTGTACAAGAGCTAGAACAAACTCAAACCCAGGGACTCCAAGCCAAGGAACATATGATTAAGGCGAATCTTCGTCTTGTAGTTTCTGTTGCCAAGAAATATCAAAATCGTGGCTTGGAATTATTGGATTTAGTTCAAGAAGGTACTTTAGGTTTAGAAAGAGCTGTAGAAAAGTTTGATCCAACTAAAGGTTATCGCTTTAGTACTTATGCTTACTGGTGGATTCGTCAAGGTATTACCAGAGCCATTGCGACTTCTAGCCGTACTATTCGTCTACCAGTCCACATCACCGAAAAGTTAAACAAAATCAAAAAAGCTCAACGTAAAATTGCTCAAGAAAAAGGTCGTACTCCGACTTTGGAAGACTTGGCTGTTGAGTTAGAAATGACTCCCGCTCAAGTACGAGAAGTTTTACTCAGAGTACCTCGTTCTGTTTCTCTGGAAACGAAAGTAGGTAAGGATAAAGATACCGAATTAGGTGAGTTGCTTGAAACTGATGGTGTAACACCAGAAGAAATGCTCATGCGAGAATCTCTTCAAAGAGACTTGCAAAATCTTTTGGCTGATTTGACTAGTCGCGAACGCGATGTAATTCTGATGCGTTTTGGTTTGGCTGATGGTCATCCCTACTCTCTTGCTGAAATTGGACGCGCGCTCGATTTATCCCGCGAACGTGTTAGACAAATCGAATCTAAGGCTTTACAAAAGCTACGTCAACCCAAGCGACGTAACTTGATTCGCGATTACTTGGAATCCCTCAGCTAGAACACTGTTGACAAGTGAATGAATCAGCGCGGCTTTGGGAAGCCATTCGTAATCGAGTTTTTAAGTGTGGTTTCCCCGTTCTCACAATATTCCACTCTGCCGCGCCAGTCACTTATATACATGAATTAACTAATATGTCAACGTCCATTTGAGATATTTATTGCAAAAATTAACCATGTTTTTTAATCCTCACTGAGTAAATTTTTAAGGTTTGTTAGCTCCGCGTGTCCGATAGGACATAGCCCCCGGATTTATCCGTGGATTAGACATAGGCGAAGCCCCTAAATTTGATTTATGGGCCATTAATTACGAATTACGTTCGCGTAGCATCTCCCGGAGGGAGATATTACGAATTACGAATTATATTCACACTCCCTTCTTGATAGTGAGATTTCAGGCTTGCGGTCGAGAAAGCTAAAATTGCTTATCCCGACAGTATATAGTTTGTTCGATTCTTGGATAAATCTTGTATAAATCTTGTATAAATTTGAAAATAGCTGGTGATGGCAGCTTTTTCTAATTGTGTTGATCAAAAGCTTGCTCCCGGATTTCTCTTAAAATATCCACAGCAACGGGAATTGCAATTTTAACTTGTTATTTGATGTGCGTTTCGATCCCGATCAAGTAATTCAGAATAATTATCAATAATCCAGAATTATTGCAAACAGGTGGATTTATTTGCTATATTCGCAATTGATAGGGTTTGTTGAGAAAAATTAGTATGACTATTTACACAACTGCTTCGCTTAAGGCAGAACTCAACGAACGAGGTTGGCGTTTGACACCTCAGAGAGAAGTGATTCTACACATTTTTCAGGAACTTCCTCAAGGGGAGCATCTGAGTGCTGAGGATCTTTATCAAAGGTTACAAGTCGATAATGAAGGAATAAGTCTTTCAACGATTTATCGCACTTTAAAATTGATGGCACGGATGGGAATTTTACGGGAATTGGAACTGGGTGAAGGTCATAAACATTATGAACTGAACCAACCTTATCCCCACCATCACCATCATTTAATTTGTGTGAGGTGTAACACGACAACCGAGTTCAAAAACGACTCAATCTTAAAAATTGGGTTAAAAACTTCTCAAA
>JBHJOU010000086.1:0-2649 GCA_050329355.1 Rivularia sp. (in: cyanobacteria) | reverse complement strand
TTATATTATTAACTTTTAACTCTTAACTCCGGTGGTACTAACTCCTAACTCCTAACTCCTAACTACTAACTCCTAACTCCTAACTCCTAGCTCCGGCGTTACTAACTCTTTTAAAATGAAATTATCAAGTATTGGTTTTGAAATTTCGCACCCGCGACGGGTTTACCGCTGAGGGCGGGAGGTAGTAAGATATTTCTTCTTTGGTCTCCGGCTTCGATGGTGACTTCTGGCCCATATTGAGTTAGTTTGACTTGTTTTTTGTCAAATCCCGGTAAGAATAATCGCACCTGACGAGCATTCAGATCAATTTCAATCGGTCTGGGAGCTTGTTGTGCAAGTGAGGTAAAATCCGGTAAAGCATCAATTAATGGTTGCCAGTTACCTCCTTTAATATCTGGGATATTAGTAATCTGTAAAGGAGCAAACTCTTGGGAAAGATTGGAATTACCTTGAGAGGAAATAACAATAACTCCACCAATAGTTAAACCCACTTGTTGAGCGCTTCCCCATAGATAGCGGCTTGTTGCGACTTCGATGGGGTCGGCAGTTGTTACCAAGAAAGCATTAAACTGTTGAGGATCGGCAAGAACTTGTTTACCTTTATCCAGAATACTATTAGCTTGGTTGGTCGGTTGAGCGAAATTATCTGCCGTGGGATTGACGTTAAGAAAGGTAGAAATTAACGGTTGAATAAAAGGTGAATCGGAAATTGCCTTACCTAAATCCGAGTTGAGAAACAATTGTCGAAACCGACGCACGTACCAACTGATAGATTCCGGCATTCCCAACATTCTTAGAGTCTTGATATCACCCGTACCGTTGTAAACAATAGCGTCATATTTACCACTTTCAAAATATTCGCGGATAGCATTGAGTGCCAAAGCGCCATCCATCCCAGGTAAGATTGATAATTCTTGCCCGTATACGTCTTTGAGAATAGGTGTTTTGAGATATTTTGCTTCTAGTTTCTTGACTTCTTCCCAATTGCGTTCTAACAATACCGAAGATTGAAACTGTACCGCTTGTAAATTAGCACCAATTTCTTGAGGATCGGGACTTAAAGAAGCACCCAAAATAACGGATAAAGCGGGTTCGGCACCTGTTGCTAAAAGTACCCGCTTTCCTTGATTCGCGAGGGATTTAGCAGTTGCGATCGCAATTTTACTTCGTGCCGCACTGCTTTCACCCAAAAAGGTCAATATCTGGGACATTTTATCAATTCCAATTTCAGCCCTTATAATCAACTTCAAGTTAACAATAGATTTAATTAAGACGCTTCCATCTATTGCACTAGTTTTAGTTCATCTTCAAAAAACCAAGTGGCAGAATTATCATCAAACTTTACCACTGCACCAACACCCATACCATCAGTTATTTTAAAATCTTTGATGGTACCGACGAGTCCTAACTTACCAGCAGTATTTCTAGACGATAAACGATCGCGTAGACGAACTACTTTAACTTTTTGTCCTACTTCCATACCGAAATTATAAATGCACTAAACCAACACTCAGTTTAGCCGAATAAGGGACAGATGGGGAGATGGGGAGACAAGGGGACAAGGGGATGGGGGGATAGTATCTTTTAACCTTTGACCTTTGACCTTTTAACCTTTAACCTTTTAACCTTTAACCTTTGACCTTTAACCTTTGACCTTTGACCTTTAACCTTTGACCTTTAACCTTTAACCTTTAACCTTTGACCTTTAACCTTTAACCTTTGACCTTTGACCTTTTAACCTTTGACTTTTGACCTTTTTATTGTATGATTCTCTCAAAATTGCTTGTAATAATAAGGCGGTAGTCAGTTTTATCACTTGTAGCGGAAAAATATTTCCTGTGGGGGATTGTTTTTAAAGAAGAATGATGCAATCTTTTCAATGGTTGTAAAAAAAAAATAACCGTTGATTGCCAATTATTTACAGCCCCTGGGCAAACACCATTTGCTAGTGGAGTAAGAAGTCGGGTTTTTTACTTTAATTATTCATCAAACAAGACAACCGTTATAAAAACCCGACTTCTTAGTGGTCATTGTTCAATTTTCAACTTCTAGATAGTGAGTGAGGAATCGGAAATCTATGCGAACAATGCAGTTGTTAGAAAGCATTTCAGGTAAGTTAAGGCGTATTTTACCAATTAGCAATGCTTGGTGGACGAAGTTCGATTTGTTGAGAACTTTAGTTAGACGAGATTTGGATGCGCGGTATAAAGGTTCTGTACTGGGCAACTTATGGACTATACTTAATCCGTTATCTCAATTACTGATTTACACTTACGTATTTTCCGTTGTTTTACAAGTTAAATTGAGTCTTAAGGGATTACCCGCAAATGAAAATCTATCCTTTGGGTTATGGCTATTTGCAGGATTACTTCCTTGGATTGCTTTTAGTAGTGGTTTAGTTCAATCTGCAAGTTCGGTAATCGGTCAACCAAATTTAGTTAAAAAAGTGGTATTTCCCCTGAGCTTGTTACCATTAGTACCGATTTTATCAGCTTTTATTGAAAGCTCTTTTGGTTTAATGATGCTGATTTTTTTTGTATTTGTATCTTCCGGGACTTTACATACAACCTTGGCGCTATTACCTTTAGTTTGGATACCGCAGCTGTTACTAACCGCAGGTTTCGGTTACTTAGCGGCGGGATTAACCGT
>JBHJOU010000215.1:0-3606 GCA_050329355.1 Rivularia sp. (in: cyanobacteria) | reverse complement strand
TGGGGAGATGGGGGGATGGGGAGATGGGGAGAAATTAACTGTCAACTCCTAACTCCTAACTCCTAACTCCTAACTCCTAACTCCTAACTCCTAACTCCTAACTCCTAACTCCTAACTCCTAACTTATTTAAACTACTGCCATTGCGCTATTTCGCAAAATTCCTTCTTTCTGAGCCATTAATAGCATTAAATCAACTACACGACAGGAGTAACCCCATTCGTTGTCGTACCATGAGACTACTTTAAAGAAATTGGAATTTAATTCAATTCCTGCACCTGCATCAAAAATGCTGGAATGAAAATTACCCTGAAAGTCCGTGGAAACTACTGCCTCCTCTGTATAACCTAAAATACCTCTCATTTCTCCTGCGGCGGCGGCTTTCATGGCGTTGCAGATTTCTTGATAACTGGTAGATTTTTCGGTTTTGAAGGTTAAATCTACGACAGAAACATCGGGGGTAGGAACTCGTAATGCCATGCCGGTTAATTTACCTTTGAGTTCTGGTAATACTAATGCTACAGCTTTGGCTGCACCAGTAGAGGCAGGAATGATGTTTTGAGCTGCACTACGTCCTGCTCGTAAATCTTTCTTAGAAGGACCGTCTACGGTGGGTTGTGTGGCTGTCATCGCATGGACGGTGGTCATTAATCCTTCTGTCAAACCAAAATTATCGTTGATGACTTTAGCAATGGGGGCTAAGCAGTTGGTAGTACAGCTGGCGTTGGAAACTACGGTGTCTTTATCGGGGTCGAATAAGTCGTGATTTACACCTATCAATAAAGTTTTCACTTTTTCTGGGTCTTTAGTGGGAGCAGAAATTATTACTCGTTTTGCTCCAGCTTTTAAGTGATTTGACGCACCTTCGTAGTCTGTGAAAAGTCCGGTAGATTCAACTACATAATCTGCACCCAATTTATCCCAAGGTAATTCTGCTGGATTTCGGACGGAAACACAAGGAATAAACTGTCCGTTGACAATGATACCGTCTTCCTTTGATTCTACATCTCCGTTGAATTTACCGTGGGTAGAATCGTATTTTAATAAGTAGGCAAGGTTGTACGGTGGCACTAAATCGTTAATACCAACAAACTCGATATTAGGGTTATCAATACCAGCACGGAATACTAATCTACCAATCCTACCGAAACCGTTTATACCAACTTTTAATTTACTCAATTTATTACCTCCTGTTTTCAGTTACCAACGAACAATTAATTCAGGTTGAAACTTGATAATTTGCAACTAGGGTTTAACAGTTAGTAATTAGTAAACAGCAAACAGTTATAAATAAACAGTAAACAGCAAACAATTATCAAAAAAACGTAAGTTCTACAAAAATTACAGAAGTCGGGTTTTTATGACTGTTTTCTGATGTTACGGATAGAAGCTCGTAAAAACCCGACTTCTTACAACATTCCCAAGCGAAAGGCTCGAACGAGTTAACTCTCAACTGTCAACTGTTCACTATATTTTTGCATTCGCGCCCTTTCTCGAAGTCAGTAATGTTTGACAAAGTTGTTTGAGCAATGTTTTGGAGAGCGTTTCTAGTAAAAAATGCTTGATGTGCTGTGATGACTACATTGGGGAATGTCAGCAAACGTTCAAATACATCGTCTTGGATTACTTCGTCTGATAAATCTTCAAAAAATAAATCACCTTCTAGTTCATATACATCTAAACCCAAATAGCCTAACTTCTGAGATTTTAAAGCATCAATCACCGCTTTTGTATCGACAAGTCCACCACGACTGGTGTTGATCAACATTGCTCCCGGTTTAAATTGATCCAAAGTTGTAGGGTTAATGATGCGATATGATTCCGGAGTTAAGGGACAGTGTAGGGAAACGATGTCCGATGTGGCGAATAATTCAGATAATTCTACATATTTCACCCCCATTTCCAAACATTCGGGGTTTTTGTAGATGTCGTATGCGAGTAAATTGCAGCCAAATCCTTTCATGATTTGAGCAAAACACATCCCTATTTTACCTGTACCGACTATACCGACAGTGGAACCATGTAAGTCAAATCCTAATAAACCATTGAGAGAAAAATTAGATTCCCTGACTCGGTTGTAGGCGCGATGATACTTACGATTTAAAGTTAAAATTAATCCCGCTGCGTGTTCTGCCACCGCATAAGGAGAATAAGCTGGAACTCTGACGACAGTAATTCCTAAATCGGTGGCGGCTTTGATATCTACATTGTTGAAACCCGCCGAACGCAAAGCAATCAACTTAGTGCCACCATTGGCGATCGCCTTGATATTTTCAGCATTCAACTGGTCGTTAATAAAGGGACAGATTGCCGAAAATCCTGCCGCTAAAGCCGTAGTTTCACTGCTTACCCTTGGCTCAAAAAATACAAGTTCATGAGCGTGTTCGCCATTTGCTTCTGAAAGAAAGTGGCGATCGTAGTTTTTAGTGCTGAATACTGCTACTTTCATAACATTCACAGGTTAAAGGTTAGAGGTCAAAGCTCTGCATGTTAAAGGTTACAGGTTAGAGGTTAGTTACTAATAAACCATCAACTAACCACTAACAACTAACCACCAATTAATTACAATATCTTCAAACCGGCTTTATCGGTTGAATATTCGTCAAGACTAACTTTGCAGGGTTGTATATTCCAAATTTCTTGACAATATTCCCAAATTGCCCTATCTGAAGAAAATTTACCCATGCGTGCCGAGTTCAGAATTGACATTCGAGTCCAATTTTCTGTATCTCGATAGGCTTCGGATACTTTCGCTTGGGTTTCGATGTAAGATTGGTAGTCGGCGAATAGCATAAACCTGTCTTGGTTAAACAGCGAATCTAACAACGGGTTGAACAAACCGCGATCGCCATCGGAGAATTGTCCGCAAGCTATCAAGTCAATGACTTCTTTGAGCTGAGGATTGGATTCGTAATAACTCCTGGGGTTATATCCTTTGGCTTGCAATTCGTAAACTTCTGGGGTGGTTAAACCGCATAAAAAGAAGTTTTCCTCACCGACTTCTTCGCGAATTTCAACGTTAGCACCGTCAAGGGTTCCGATTGTCAAAGCACCGTTGAGGGCAAATTTCATGTTACCTGTTCCGGAAGCTTCTTTACCAGCGGTGGAAATTTGTTCGGAAAGTTCCGCACCCGCGTAGATGAATTGGCTTGAAGATACGTTGTAGTTTGGTATGAATGCTACTTTTAAACGTCCGGCAACGTCTGTATCGCTGTTGACTACACTACCAACGGCATTGATTAATTTAATAATCAATTTAGCGATAAAGTAACCGGGAGCTGCTTTACCTGCGAAAATAAATGTCCGGGGTAGAATATCAGCTTGAGGATTTTTCTTGATTTGGTTGTAGAGAGTGATGATATGAAAAGCATTGAGCAACTGACGTTTGTATTCGTGCAGTCGCTTTACCTGTACATCAAATAAGGAATTGGGATCAACTGTAATTCCGTTAGATTTTTGAATTAATTGTGCCAATTCTTGCTTGTTGGCTTGCTTGATATCGCGCCAATTTTGCTGGAACTCTTTATCGTCTATGAATTTTTCTAACTTTCGGAGTTCATCGAGATTCTTAATCCAATCTGTACCGATTTTATCGGTAATTAGACGAG
>JBHJOU010000276.1:0-4618 GCA_050329355.1 Rivularia sp. (in: cyanobacteria) | reverse complement strand
GTTAAAGCACCAGCCGCTGTAAATTTGGGTGCGGGTTCTGGTTGTACGGCTAATATGGCTGAGCCTGCGACAACCAAACCAAAACTTGCCAATCCAATCCATTTGTATTTATCGAAAGCAATTAAATAGCGTTTAACAATCGGTGGAGTCATGGTAAAAGTAGATACAAACAGAAGTGAGGGCAGACAGAAACTATATGAGTTGATTTATATTGGTATTTAAAAACTAAAGGTTTCAAAAAAGCGCACAAAAGATTGAATATCAAAGAAAGGTCTAGTAGCATTTGAAAGAACGTTGGTAATTTTACCAATCAAATTTCGACCGATAATAATCACATCGTTATCTTGCAATGGCACATTTTGGGCAGCATCTCCTCTAAGTACTCTTCTTCCGTTTAATTTCTGGGTAATCGCTCTACCTTGTTCTGGATCAAAGCGGACTAAAGCAATGTTACTTAAGTCGGAGCGACCAACAGCTACACTTCCCAAAGCATCAATAAAGCTGCTACCACTGGGTAAATTTTGAGTAATGATTGCGCCACTCGCATAGTTGAGTACGCGGACTCTAATTACAGGCTGTGCTAAAGATGAACGTGCAACTACATTACGGTCATAACCATCATCTGTACCGATTTCCCGACGGGGAATAATGATCGAATCACCATCTTGTAAGCGTAATGAAGCGAAGGTACCACCATTTAATAAAGGACTGTACAAATCAATATTTTGCGACACAGTCGAACCATCGAGCAATTTGCGACGTACTTGGACTTGTCGTAAATCCGCTCCCATGGTTGAACCTCCAGCTATCCGTAGAACATCAAGAACGCTCGGTTGTGGAGTTGCTACGGGATAAACTCCCGGTCTAATGATTTCTCCAGCAACATTTACTTGCACAAGTCGCGGCGATATCAAGGAAACTGTGACTACCGGATCTACTTGAACCCGCTCTAAACTCAACCGAATTTTTTCTTGGGCTTCTTCTAAAGTTAAACCTTTTACGGAAACTTTTCCTATTCGTGGGACTGTGATATTACCTTCTAAATCGACTTGTGTCTGAAAATTCAAAGGAGGACGTTGTGCAGCTAATGATACAGTAACGCTGGGTTCGACTACAAAACGATTCAAGCCAGCGCGAATCTTTGCTTGTGCTTGTTCTAAGGTTAAACCTTGCAGCGATACAGTTCCTACCAACGGTACTACAACAGTTCCCTGTCGATTAATCGATGCTTGAAAGCTCAAATCTGGAAAACGCTGCACTATCACAGTAATTCCATCTCCTTCCCCCAAACGGTAAGCTCCCTGGGGTGATTCCACAAATATAGCTACCCCATCACCCGCTCCTAACAGATATCGAGTAAATACAGGTGAAATCTCTCCATCGTCATTTGCAGGTAACGGAGCTAAAAACTCCGGGTCGCTTGGAGGTGCAGGAATTGATCTAATAGAGTTGTTTTCTGGGGGTATTTGAGCAAAAGCAGGTTGGGAAGCTGTTACAAAAAAAACACTTATTTGAAGACTAGCGACGCAAAAAGCGTTGAATCCACGCATATAACCTAATCGAGTTCTAAATGTCTGTGCTTTATCAGCTTGAAGCAATAAAAATGGCGTTAAGCGGTCTATTAAAAAAACTGAATACTTAAAAAAAACTTTTTTTTATCTTCTATTTTTTTACACTAAAATTATACTCCTCCTGCGGAATTTACTGTTAATAGTCTAAATAAATTGGCGTTAAACTAGATTAATATCGAAACCCCAATCAAGAACTAAAATCAAATAATTTAGTTTGCACCGTTTGAGCAATAGACTTTACTTGTTGCCAAGTTGTTTCTACTTGCCCAAAAGGCTCCATTGGAATAAATAAACTAACAGCAACCCACGGAACACGCTGCTTGTGCCACTGTGCTGACTGGTCTGCCCAAAACCAATTTAAAGGTGAAAAATGTCCGCTGTTAGGCATAGCGTACCATTGCAATACAGCAAAACTTTGATTTTTGGTGGATGCACGGAAAAATTTCGCTTTTACCTTAGTTTCATCTTTTTGTTGTGGCTGTTTAACCGTAAATTCCCCTTGCCGAGATTGAGCAACCTGCCACTCTCCCCATTGCATTCTTCCCCAACTATCAATTTCACTCCACTCTACTTGTGGTTGGTCTTTGGGTCCATTTTGAGGCAACAACAACAATATAGCTGTTTGTTTACCATTCTCTTTTTCCATAACTTGCAAAGACCATTTACCTGAACCCAATTTCTGTTCCTGTTGTTGAGTAATTTTCCAACCAGGTAATATCAAGCCGGTTTTACGCAATTCTTTCAATTCTCGGAGGTTAGTAATGGGTGGTGGTTGTTTCCATCGCCAATTGCCTTGGAGATATCCAGGTAATGCCCCTATCCCCAGTAACAGCAATAATAGGATCAGGGCTGCTACCTGCAAAAACTGACGTTCTTTGAAAAATCGGGAAAGGGAAATCATTAGTCAAACAATTTTGGATTTTGGATTTGAGATTTTAGATTGACCCCATGAATCAATCCGGGTACTTTTACCATCAAGCAATGATTGGTCAACTGTTAACTGCAAAAACAAAATTGTACTTTTTATACTGACGGTTTGAGTTCAGTAATTTCAACAGTAATTTACTTATTATGCGGTATTGACAACAGAAATTTTACTGAATTTCTTCTTGTAAATCCATTGAATCTTCGGAAAAATAACTATCGATCCAATTAATCACTGGTATTAACGTCAGTAGCATCAAAGCGGAATATAAATCCCCACCCCAACTGTCGTGCAACCAATGAAAAGCCCCATCTTGTCCGGTAGCATGAAAAAATGTCAGTAAGGTATTGCGAATGATATTTGCGGTAACGCTGATTATGGCTGCTATTGATAAAAACCAAATGGTTTTGCGTCGAGATGATAAAGTCTCAGTCCAATAAAGCAAGATTAAACCAACATACATCGTAGTAAACAGCATTTTTAACCCTGCACAGTAAGGTGCAACTTCTACGATGCGTCCGTTTGCGTATATGTTAATTCCATCTACAATTATAGGTAGACCAAACTGATTGAGTATAAAACCAGCAGTTCCAGCAATAAAGCTTTGCAAAGGCAAAGTAAAAGGTGCTATTAAGTATGGTACTGAGTTAGGAGTTGCCAGCAGAATTAGTAGTAAAGGAAAACTCTGTAATTTAAAACCTGCAATTCCTTTTAACCACAAACACAATCCAGCCAATATCAACGGGAAAGAAAGATTTACCCATTCACCAACTCCGCTCAGATAAAAAACTCCTCCTATTACTAACAATATCCCACCGAAAAGATTACTTCTATTCGGTAATCTTTGCCATTTTTTCCGATTTATCCAAATTAGATAAGCTGCAAATGGAAAACCGATCATGCCGTGACTAAAGTATTCGTGTTCTGTACTAATATTTTTATTTAGCCAACCGTCAAACCAATAATATATTAAAGGAGCGTAAAGCAGTCCTAAGATAGCTAATATCGCAAAGTCAAATAATTTTGGTGGAATTGAATATTTTGCTTGGTGTTGAGTTAACATAATTTTTGTGGATTTAAGTAGATTTAAGTAGATTTAAGTAAATTTAAGTAGATTTAAGTAGATTTCAAACGGGAACGGGAACAGTTAAGAGTTTTCTTTGAAATAGGATTATTCTTTAGAATATTCAACAGGACTTAGTCAAGTTTCTACCCCCTATTCCCTATTCCCTACTCTCTATTCCCTATTCCCTATTCCCTATTCCCTCAATTAAATATGAAGCAATTTTTCTTGTTTTTCACTTACTATTGATGCAATCACTGCTGCTACTTCTTTAACTTGACTACTGGTTAAACCGGGATACATTGGTAAGGATAATATTTGTTTGGCTAGCTTTTCCGAATCAGGAAAGTCTCCGATTTCATAGCCTAAATCCCTGAAAGCAGGCTGGAGATGGCAAGGAATTGGGTAATGTATTCCTGTTTGAATTCCCACATCGGCAAGTTTTTCTTGAATTTCTTCTCTTTCTAAAGGACATTCAGCTTCCACCTTGATTACATACAGATGATAAACGTGTCCGTCACCACTTTGATTTTCCATGGGAGTAATTCCCACGGATTTTAAAGGTGCTAATTCGCGATCGTATTCCTGGGCTATTCTCAAACGATCGGCATTCCACTTTTGTAAATGAGGTAACTTTTGATGCAGTACTGCGGCTTGTAAAGTGTCTAAACGACTATTTGTTCCTGATTCTACATGAAAATATTTTTGAGATGCTCCATAATTCCGCAACCTTACCATTTTTTGGGCTACTTCCTTATCTTTGGTTAGTAGCATTCCACCATCACCAAATGCACCCAAGTTCTTACTCGGATAAAAACTATAAGCTGCTGCTATTCCCAAAGAACCTGCTCGATATCCATCTGTGTGAGCTAAATGTGCTTGTGCTGCATCTTCAAAAATCAATAAATTGTGTTTTTTAGCAAAGTCTAATAATTTTTGCGGAGATACCATTTGACCGTACAAATGCACCGGAATAATTGCTTGAGTTTGTGATGTAATTGCATTGGACGCTGCCTCCAAATCTATTAAAGCAGTGTTTGGGTCGCAATCAACAAAAAC
>JBHJOU010000319.1:0-5383 GCA_050329355.1 Rivularia sp. (in: cyanobacteria) | reverse complement strand
AGGGCGTATGGTGGGGGATTTAGACCCGCCACCAACGCATTCCACCTGGAGGTGGGGGACTTAAACCCAGGGATAAATAGATCACTGATAACTGTTTACTGTTCACTGTTCACTGTTAACTCCTCTGGAATTCGGTTAAGCTCAATGTAGCGATTAATTTCACTTTGGTGGTCTAGATAGTAACTCAAAGCGTCAAATACTTGAGCTAAAGTCAAATGTGGTAAACCATTAGCAATCTCTTCTGGTGTAACTCCAAGTCGCCAACTTTCTACAATTGCTCTTACGGGGGTACGTGTTCCTCGAATAATTGGTTCACCACCTAAAATTGCATCATCTGTAACGATATAGAAATGCTCTGTTGTTTGCACCATAATTAAATCCATCTTTACTAATAAATTTTATGCTAAAAAGCCAATAAATTCTTACCGACGCACAATTTCCAATTTCCCATGCTCATTATATTTATGTAAGCATTGCTGCTTGAAACTTTCAAGTAACAATCTGTAGGATAATCCTGGTAAGAAGAGGGTTGAACCGGAAAAATGCCTACAGAAGAACAATTAAAATGTCTGTATACAATAACTTGTCAGTTAACTTTCATGATGCTCCAGCCAATTCACCTTGTTTATTTAGACCAACGCACGTTAAATGTCTATATATTAGCTGGTGAAGAGGAAAATATTGAATTTGAAATCACAATTGATGGAGAGGTATTTTAATGAATCCTGTAAACTATACTCAAATGTCCGATCAACAATTAAAAAAATACTTAATTAAACATCGTAATGATCAAGCAGTGCTTCAAGCTTACTTAAATCGTCGTCATCAACGTTCAAATCCAGTGATTGCAACTGTCAACGACTCCAATTTTAATGATAAAATTTTAACTGCAATTCGCGACCAAATAAGTAAAAATCTGTAATGATGGCGCTTTGAATAACCAGCTTGATGTTAAAGATGTTTAATCTAAATTGACGGTTGAATTTAGGGCTAATCTCAAATTTTTCAGCTTCTTCTTGAAAACAGAAGATAACTAAAATCCAAAATCCAAAATCGAATGACGTTTCCAAAGCCAGATATCGCCTATATTCCCTGTACACCACAAATTGTAGAAGCCATACTTGAATTAGCAAAAATCAACTCCCAAGATATTCTCTACGATTTAGGCAGCGGAGACGGACGTATTTTAATCACTGCTGCGAAACAGTATGGAACTCGTGGTGTCGGTATCGATATCGACCCTCAAAGAATTGAGGAAGCGAGGCAGCAAGCTTTGAAAAGTAGTGTTGATAAGCATTTAGAATTTTATCAGCAAGATTTATTTTTAAGTAATATTTCGGGTGCTACTGTAATATTTATTTATTTGTTACCTCATCTCAATTTAAAATTGCGTCCTCAACTGTGGAAACAACTCAAACCAGGCACCCGGATAATATCTCGTGACTTCGATATGGGAGACTGGCAACCATTGCAGCAGTTAAAGTTTACCGTAGAGGAAGAGGAAGAAGAGGAACAAGTAACTCTATACTATTGGGAGATTGGGAATTAGTTGACCTGGGACAGTTGTTTTACACTAACCACTAACCACTAATAATTGTAATGTCTATTTCAAAAACCGAAGCAAAGCAACTTTTAGAAAGAATGATTTTTGAAGATACTCATCCTCAAGATTGGGTACAAGATGTTTGGGGATTAAGTCCATTGTTAGGAGATAGTGCTGCTAAATTATTTGAGGTTTTTGAAGCATTGATTGAATGTTGCCCTGAAAGACAACTGGAAAATTTGTTGCAAAGTTATTATCAAGAACAATTGAGAAATAATCAGCCGCATTCTTCAGAACAAATTAATAATTAATAGCTCAATTCCCAATTACCAATTCCCAATTCCCAATTCCCAATTCCCCATTCCCAATGCTCAACACCTAATTCATGAAAATTTAATTTAGCTTTATGAAATTTTTATATTTTAAATCCTGGGTATATATTTATCGACAGAAACAATGATTGTGATTCCTTAAGTCCTGTTTATGACTCAGTATCAGTTTTTAGATCGACGTTTTCAAGAATATAATGCGGCTTTGATGAAAGCATTGCAAAATTTAGCTAATTTGTTAGAAGCAGAAAAATGCTGGCATCAAAGCAAAGTTCTTCAAATCATGTTTGATATTGTGTTGGAAATAGAAACTAAAAATATACAGTCGATAGCTGCAATCGAAGAAGATATAGAAAACTCGCTTTTACTAGACTAAAACATTAACGAAGTAGTCTATTAAATAGTCAAAGTAACCAATAAGTTCATTAATTGCTTTATCTGAAAGTACACCAGATGATTGCCAATCTTTGATATATTTAGTTCTAATTAACTCGAATGCTTTTAAATATATTTCTACTGGTGGTTCGTAATGGGTAACTACTCCTTTATAAAGTAAACGGGGTTCGATTTCGTTTTCCATACAGCTACCGATTAATTTGAGGTATTTGCTGATGCTACGACGAAATTCTTCTATATGGGGATGTTCCCTATTTAATAATTCTGAGGCTACTGTTTGGGCTAATTCCATTCGATTCGCGAGTAACCATCTTCCTGCTTCTATACATCCTGCTCTTTGTGCTTCTAATTCTGGAAGCGATGCTGTCAATTCTCTTTCGATATATTCTAAGGAGCAACGAAGTTTGTCTTGTCTTTCTTGAATTTCTTTCAGACTTACTATTCCCACATGAGATAGTTTTTTATCTTCTAATTCCTTCAATAATACTTCTACTGTTGGCTTGATGATTTTAGCAATAAAGTCTATTTGTTCGTGAATGACTTCTAAAACTTGATTACGTAGTTCGTAATTGATAATTTTTTCCAGACGATTATTTGTACTTTCTTCCAAAAAATCCAACTGTTGTTGCAAAGAATAAATCATCTTCTCTTGAGATAATTCTGTTTGTGATTCAGTTTGATATAGTTTTCTTTCTAAACCTTCTATTCTTTTGTGCATGACTTTTAATCGGGATGCATTCACCCAAGGGCTGACAATAAACTCTGCGAATCCATACAAAGTTTTTCCGATCTTTTCTAAAACTCCCGTATTGTTAAACTTTTGAGCCATTAAATTTATCCTTAAAATTTTATATCCATGAAAAAAAAATCTATTTATTCGCTTTATTCTGACTTACTTGGTTCCCGTAAGCAATGACTAGGATATAGCAGCATCTAAAAAAAATCAGGCTGCTTGATGGTATTGTCAATCGCGTAAATTATGCTCTATTTGTGGAAAATTCTACCGATACTATTTAAAAAGCGCAATCATGACTACTCACTGCAAATTTATTTACTAATTCACACCTATTCTAGCAATCTAAAGGTTTTAAGGGATTTTAGTATACGTAATTTTAACTATATGCTTTACTATAAAATTACAATTTATCCATTTATTAAACATCTGTTTTTAATATTTATCTCAAAAAACAATCCTAAAGATAGATGCCTATAATTATTATTCATGTTATTTAAATAAAAACTTAGAAAGCAGTAAATTAATCAAAAAGAATTAAAGATACATCAAAAATTTTTGTAAAAGTATTAGTGGGCAAAACCGTACTTGAGTATTAGCGTTTTCTACCCCAAAAATCTCAGTTTAGGTAGATACAATCGGATTACGGCTCAAGTAATGCTGTTATTAATCAGAAATTGAATAAGCAGGCAGCGTACTTCAGGAGGAAAAATATGGGCAATCAAATCAAAACTGCGGCGTTGCTAGCTGCTTTAAGCGGACTTTTGATAGCTATTAGTTATTGGATAATCGGCGGTAGTGGCGGTTTAATTATTGGTATCGGTATCGCCGCAGTAACTAACCTTGTATCTTGGTATCAGTCAGATAAAATTGCCTTGGCGGCTTATCGAGCGCAACCAGTATCATCGAGCGAAGCACCGGGGCTTTATCGGATGGTAGAAAGATTATCAGCTAGAGCAAACATTCCCACACCAAGGATATATATAGTTCCCAGTTCCAATGCTAACGCTTTTGCTACCGGGAGAGATCCAGAAAATGCTGCCGTTGCAGTAACTCAAGGGATTTTAAACATCCTCCCAGAGGAAGAACTTGAAGGTGTACTTGCCCACGAACTTACTCACATCATTAATCGCGATACACTTACCCAAGCAGTCAGCGCTACTATTGCGGGTGCAATTTCCTTTTTGGCACAGATGGTAAGTTATAGTTTATGGTTTGGTGGGGGAAATTCACGGGATGGCAATAGAGGTGGAAATATTTTAGGAATATTATTAACAGTTACTTTAGCCCCTTTAGCTGCAAGTGTAATTCAGTTAGCAATCTCCCGTACCAGAGAATTTTCTGCTGATGCTGGTGCAGCCAAATTAACGGGTAATCCCCGCGCTCTCGCACGAGCTTTGCAGCGGTTGGAAGTCACAGCAAAACAAATGCCGATGCAAGCAAATCCAGCTTTTGAGCCTTTATTAATTATTAATCCTCTGAGTGGCGAATTTTTGGGTAACTTATTTAGAACTCATCCGAGTACTGAAGCGCGAGTTGAGGCATTGTTAGAGTTAGAACGACAATTACCGACAATAGTTTAATTTAAGATTAAGGTTGAAAAAAAATAGCAACCCTTGGCTTGAATTGAGCAACTTCGGAAAAATTACAAATCAAGAAATTCAAACAAATTAAATTGTTTAAATTGTGTTTTTGTTCTAGTTCGTGTATTCTTAGCCATTGAAAACTACTTTTTTCCAACCTGAAGTTGAATAATTGATAATTAATAATTCATAGTTCCTTACCTGTATCTAAAATCATGACAGATAACAACGAAGAACCCAAAGTAATAGTAGAAGTCAGCCCTCAAACCACCGAAATGGTAGAAAGTCAGATGGTTGGAGAAAGCGAGGATGTCAAGCACGAAACCGCAGCTTTGATTGAAGCCCTCAAAAGACGCGCTCAAGTTGAAGCCCAATCTGCGGGTACACTGACTCGCGAAACCTACTTAAATGCGGTACGTCAAGCGCGAGAAGCAATCGAACAAAACCAGCTGATTGAACGCGCTCGTATCGAAAACGCTTTTGATATGGTGCAAAATGAAGCCACCAAAAACTTTGAATCGATTATTGCAGAAGTTCAAGAACTTGGCGATCGCTTACAAGCAGCTGCACAAGCAGCTTGGGATGTACTAACAGCACCACGTCCCAAACCCTAGTAGTAACTATAAACCAATACAGTTTAGTTAAGGTTGTCCGTCAATCAATTTATTGAGAACCAATACTTGGGGGATTCTCCCCCAAACCCCCGATTGGGGGACGGTTGCGTCCCCCAAACCCCCTCCAAAAAAGTCGATCTGTTTTGTTTGCGGTAATTAATTTATATCCTTAACTGAACTGTATT
>JBHJOU010000744.1:0-6629 GCA_050329355.1 Rivularia sp. (in: cyanobacteria) | reverse complement strand
GAACGATCGCTAGCTTCATAATCAATTACTCGTCCATCTCTCTGGATAAATCGACGACGATAGCTTTCCCAACTTTCTACTAATAACTCTCGATTAGGAGTAGATGGAGGCAGGGCTGCCAAAAATTGAACTCGATTATCGTCGATCGCTGATGATGTCGGTGGTGATTCCCAAGATTTACTGGGCGGTTTTTCGATGTTGGTGATTGAATATCCCCCTTTACAAGCATTTAAAGCAATCAAGCCGAATATAGCGATTATTTTGGGAATGTAATTCATTTTCAGAACCGTTTGCATTAATTTTGACGATTTATTAACAGGAAAATTATTGCAAGGAGAATTAAATATAGTTGAATGGTATTACTATTCCCTCAATAATACGTATAATTACCAAAAAATTTCTTCTTCATCAAAAATTTGCCTGAAGATTATTTTTTACCGATTTTTACCGCGACGTTCGTAGCTTTCCCAAGGTGGTTGAAAACCCCGTCGTTGCAGAAAGTCTTCTTGTATTTGCTGCATTTGGTTGGAAATTTCTGGGTCTTGTTCTCCGTTGGCAATTTGTTCAATTTGCAGTTGTTCCAAGGCTTTCATTGCTGCTAAAGGTTTGTCAAAAATCGCATTCAGCCCAGCAAGAGCGCGACGTGCTTGTGTATCTTGCGGTTTTTGTGCCAACACTGCGACATAAATTTGCTCTGCCGATGTAAATTGTCTTTGCTCGAAGCGAATTCCCCCCAAAGCAGCTAAAGCGTCTAAGTCATCTGGCTGCTCTTTGAGAATATTTTCATAAGCTTTCCCAGCCATGCTTAAATCACCAACAGCTTGAGCTAACAGTGCTATTCTACGAGTGGAATTAGCATTAGTTGGAGCATTGCTAATCAACTGCTTCATTCTTAATCGTGCTTCATTGGGGTCGCGTTGGGCGATCGCCTTTAGCAAGTGTTGTTGCAATTGAATATTACTAGAATCTACTTCTACTAAGTAATTATACAGTGATTCGCGATTCGGGTCAGTAGGCAGTTGTACCACTAAACTATACAGTTCTGGTGGAGTATTAGTGACTTTTTGAGTTGCTAACCAATTATTTAAAACAGCTTCTGCTTCTGGTTTAGAAATGCGTTTGGCTTGATAAGCAACACTAGTACGTCCCAACTGAGCAGTTATATCTTGAGGGTTGCGTTCTAGTACTTGCTCGTATACGACTAAAGCTTCTTCAAAACGCTTTTGCTGCACTTTGACACCGACTAATCCCCGCAAAGCACCATCAATAATATCTGCTGGGGGATTGTTGGTAAGTATCGCAAAGTAGCGTTGAGCGCTGGCTTCTAAATTACCTTCCCGTCGTTCGATTTCTGCTGCGAGCAACTGTGTTGCCATATCTGAGGCACCTGGGGATGTTGCCGTATAATTAGCTAAAGCAAGTCTAGCTTCAATGGTATTATCAAGTTGCAGATACATCTGAGCGAGCCGAAAATTTAAAAACGGTACATTCACCCCTGTTTGCAAAAGATTTTGATACAAAGGTAAAAGTTGGGAATCGGGAGCATCCAAATCGGCTACTGCTACAGCTAATTGTTGTAATTCTACTGAGTCTGTGGGTAAATTTTGCAATGTAGCTGCTAAGCGTTGTTTGACATCATTTTTAGTAATCATTGCCAATTTATACTCCAAAGCTAGCTGACGTACTATCAAGCTTTTATCGTTGGGTAAGCTAGCAGCTAAACGTTTGTAAAGTTGTAATGCCGTTTCTTCTCCTTGAGGTAAACCACTAAATACATCAGCAATTTCCCGGAGCAGGGTAGGGGAAGGATTGGGGTTGTTTGCCAGAGATTTACGGTATAAATTAGTGATTCTCTCGGTCAAGGTAGCATTATTTGTATATTTACGGATTTCGTTTAGCGATCGCGCTAAAGGTAAAATCGCGTCTTCTCTATCTTGTAAAGGATCTAATACCGCTAAAGCTTGGGCTTCTTGTTTATTGGCAATATATGCTTGAGACAATTCCCCACGGGTAAGTATGGCTAACTGATCGAGAGTTTGAGAACGCTGTAGTTGTTTTTGTAAAATGTCTATAGCTGCTTGAGGATTGCCAGTTTTACGTAAGGTGAGAGCGTAAGCAACCGCAGCATAATCGGTGATTGGTTTACCAGTGGTTTGATAGCGGTTGAATAATTCCTTGGCTTTTTGATAATCACCACTGTAACTATAAGTTTGAGCAGCACCAATTATTGCTTCCTCAGTCGGATTGTTGGCTAAGACAATTTCAAAATCGGCGATCGATTCGCTAAATTGCCCTTGATAGGAATACAACAAAGCTCTGTAGTAACGAGCTTGTAGGTCCGAGGGGTTCAATTCAAGTAAGGTATTAAGAGCTTTAATACCGGGTTTGTTCCATTCAGAACGATAAGTACCCATCATCCCCACGATTTTCAAAGCCCCTTGATTACTAGGATCTTGAATCAATACTTGTTGATAAGTTTGAAAAGCTTCCTCAATTCTTCCAGCACGATTATAAGCAATAGCTAAACCGAGCTTAGCTTGCAAAGATTGGGGATTGCTTTTTAAGGCTTGTTGAAAAGCACTAATCGCATCATCAACCCATCCTTTTTTCAACAAATTATAACCCCGTTGGGTTGCCCCCGATGACTGAGCTTGTACAGGGGCTATATTTTGCAAAGTTGTCAGTGCAATTGGCAAAGTAAAAACGAATAGATGAAAAGGTAACAAAGTAATACCGAAAATTGCTTTACTCTGTGTTTTTACTTGGAAATGCGCCAAGTTTGCCTTATAGAGCAAATTTAGTTTATACCTCATCGAGCAAATCTCCCTCTTGGAGTTACATCAAAATCAGATTTAACTCTTACACCAAGAACTGTTTCGTTAAAGTCGTCTCTTCCCTGAACGGAAAAACCTAGTCGTAAATTGGGAAGAAACTGAAAGTCGTAATAAAGCTCTAATACATCAAGCTGCTTTCCTTGACGTTTTTCATCGTTAGATAAACCGCGTCCATAGGCTAATCCCAATCGGTCATCGGGTGTAAATAAATCTAACAAACTAGCTCCGATTACATATGTATCTGCACCTTCTCCTAAATCTCGATTTTCATAACGACCGTAACGTCCAAAAAGACCTAGTTTCATGTTAGGAATAAAAACTTCGGCATTTAAACCATATGCTTCTTCGCGATCATCTTCCAAAACCCCAAATCTGTCATTTCCGCGAGCAATTTGAAAGCTTTCGGGAAAAGAATCGCGATTTCCAGCATCTCTAGCAGTACTATAAGTACCGCGAATAATCGCATTACCGTAGCGAACCCCAACTTCACCAGCAAATCCATCCAAAGCAAATTCGCTCAAACTATCAGAGGATGAAAAAACAGCAGCTTTCGCATCAATATTGTCCGTGACGCTCCAATTGACTAGTAATCCAGGCTTCGATGATATCCCCGTTGCTGCTAAAGCTGGATTAGTTTGAAACACCGGATTAAAAAACTGGCTGGCTCCATCTTTAGCAAAACTATTGCGGTCAAAATAAGATGTCAAATCCAACTGCCCAACTGCAAATCTGAGGTTGGGTAATCCTGATAGAGATGTTGCGAGATAAAGTTCATTGATATTCAAACCTTCCCGTCGAGAATCATCAAAAGAGCTACCTTCGCTTGTCAAATCCAAAGTTGCCCCAAACAACACTTGCGGAGTCAACGGATAAACTCCAGTAAGTCTAGCTCTTGCTGAAGTATCACCTCCTTGAGTTACATAAACACCTTGCACCTGTAATGATGATTCCTTTAAAGCCGCACTAGTCCTTAAAGGGTTCAATTGATTATTACCTTGAGGAATCTGTGAAGTTGTTGGAATGACGGGTGTTGTTCCCAACTGTTGACTTGTAGTCAATGGAACAGATGGAAGCATTCCTCCTTGAGAATTAAGCAGTTGATTAAAACTTGGTAAAGGTGCAGAAATTACAGAAACCTGCGATTGCGAGCTACGATAAGCATCGAGCATTTGTGCAAAAGTCGGTACCGAATTTAAAATCCCTAATCTCTCTTTACCTCTTTCCTCAGCGTTCTCAGCGTCTCTGCGGTTTTTATTTCCGTAATCTTTCGGCAACACTTGGGAATTCCCAATTGTAGAATTCAACAGTTGATTGAACGTTGGTACATAACCTGCATTCGACTGCTGCGGAACATTAGTACCCAGAAGAGGTGGTAAAGGAGCAATTTGAGTAAATTCCTGAGTGTTACTACTGAGTGGTGCTGGTAATAAAACAGATTGAGCAATCTCAGTTTGAGAACCACCGATTGCTGTAGATTGTTCGATCAGACGCTTAGTTTTACCAGTTATCTCTTCCTGGATAAAATTATTTTCTAATTGCTTGATATTGTCGAGCGGTGCATAAGTCGCTGGTTTTTCCGTGGGTAAAGTAGCACCAATAGGAGAAACATTCGGTGGTGGTGGGACTTCTTTTGATCGAAGTTTTGTTCTTCCACTGGGTATCGATGACTGTGGTACTCGCAGCAAATCACCCGAATGCAAAGTTTTATCCGCTTGTTCTTGAGAAGATATCATTTGGGCTTGAGAGCGATCGCTTAAACCCAAAGTCCATAACACCGACATTGAAGCAGCGCAAAACAGCGCATAAGATTTGTGTTTATGGAACTCTTTGATCAAAATCAATTTTTCGCGCTCTAGTATTTTAAGCTTCATTAACCCAGTTAATGTATAAGTAAATATTTTGTTGCATAATGTCGCCACTTTAACAGAAAAAACTTATATCATCGAGGGGATAATACGTATTTTGCAAAGCTTGTAAATTTATAAAAAGAGTTGGTAAAGGTAGTAATTTTACGCTTAAATTTGGGCAGAATAAATAAAAACGTGGAAATTACACAGTTAATTAATCTGCTTTTATTAACATTGATTTTATGAAACAGCAACACTTGCGATTTTTCAACCAAAAAATAATTAAAATTACTTTAGGAACCAATGTAGTTATTGCTTCTAGTATGGCTTTGCTAGTAACTTCCGGTTGTGTAAATAAATCACCAAATGAAGTCCAGTTAGAAATACAGGGCATACAAAGAGAAGATAGCAACGGTTTATACAAAGTTATTGGCAGTACTAATTTACCAGAATCTAGTCGTATTGCCGTTACAGCAGTGCGTTATTTGCGATCAACTCCAGCAAATACAGAACAAATAATCGACGATGATCAAAATATCAACCGTTCAATTTTGGCTCGCCAAATTGTAGAAGTCAAACAAGGAAAATGGCAAGCAGACTTGAATCTTTGGCAAGTAGCACCCAACGGAAATTTTCAGGAAGTATGGCAATTAGATCGAAATGACAAAAAATTAGCTCCGGAAAATGAAGTCAGCTTTATTGCAACTTTCGCTCCCGAAGCTCAATTATCATCTTCAGATAAACAAAATCCTCAACAATCTATTCCGCAATACCAAAATCTGGAAGGTAAATCTTTACGATTTACTAATGAAGGAGAAAAATACGTACAAGCAAGCCAGTACCGCTCAATACCTTTACCCGCAGGTAAAACAGCACCACCTCGTTTAGAATCAGAAGATTTTAATCACGGCTGGGGAAATAGATATCAAATTCAACCCCAACCGCAAGATTCCACACCTGTTTTACCTCCACTAGCTAAATCCCAGCAGACTAGTTTTCCTCTGGTAACTTCGGAGTTTTTACGTTAATTAATATTCGGGTTTATTTGCACAATAAATTGAGGCTCTGCCTCAAATACTAGTTCCCAGGCTCGGTTCCTGGTAACTAATCGTAGTATTATTAGTGGGCATTATAGATGTAGAGACGCTTATAGTATCGGGTCTCTACTAGAATAGATAATATAAAAGATAGCAGTAATTTCTTAATTACTGCTACTAAAAAGAGATTTTTTATTTTTTTAAATTACTTATTATTTACGATTTTATCGAAGTGTAAACACTTTAGATTTGAGCCATTAATACTTAAATAAATTTAACTTGTTGAGGCTCGTGAGTATCGTAGTAGATATTAATTGTTTCTGAAGTTTTTGTGGGAACGTTATTTGTAGATTGAGTCATTAATGGTAGATTGTTTTGCATTGCCTGCATTTGCAACATCATATCTCTAAGTTGTCTTTGTAGTTGCTCAAATTCTGCTGGTGTAATGCTAGTTTGATTTGTTTGGGATATATTAGCAAGTTCTTTTTTGATATTGTTGCTTATGTTGCTTGATTGAGTATAGCCGAGAAAATTTTGAGCAGAAGCAAACCCAGATGTAGCATTAGCTGGAGTTGTATCTCGTTTTTTCTCTTCAAGTACGCTATGTGAAGCTTTATCTGCTTGTGGTGGAATTTGCTCTACAGTTGAAGTCGGATAACCTTTGCTTGCTTGCAATGAAACTTGTTCATCCAAAAAATTATTCAATCCAGAAACTTGCAATCGAGATTCTGAAAGTTTAAATTCCTTGAGTAATTCTTCTTTTTGCTGTAACTGCTGCTCTAATTGCGATAGTTGTGCTTCGATTTCTGCTGATTTACGAGAAGAATTCCGCCATCCACAAATCGCTACAGCAGCAATTCCAGCTCCTAAACTAAGTCCGGTAGAGACTACTACATAAGGTAAAGCAACAT
>JBHJOU010000340.1:0-5231 GCA_050329355.1 Rivularia sp. (in: cyanobacteria) | reverse complement strand
TTTTGTCTGTGTAGACGCGGTTTAAACCGCCATTTATAATATAATTCGACTCAACTTTTTCTTCTATTCACTTAATGTATACTAAAATATTTTTATTCCGATAGTTATATGTTTAAATAAATTATCAGGAAGTGTCAGAAAATACTTGTATATTCAAAAGTAAGCTAAATATAAAAACGCGGTTTTAACAAAAGGAAAACTGTTATGAGGAATGAATATAAAAAGCAGCAAGTAAAGTCGAATTGGCGACGCTGGCTTTTAGAGATTTTATTCCCAGATAAAAAGTTTGACGGACAATTTCAGAATCCCGGTACAGAAGAAATTTTTGATTTTGATGATGTGATGGCGAGGGAAAATCCCATTGCTTTGATTGCTCAAGATATAGCATATTATCCAGTAGGGGACGATAGGGAACTTTTTGCAGTATTTATTTCTGGACTTGGACAACCCGAAGAAATATCTTCTAAAAGGAGTCGTAGATACGCACAGACTTTAAATACTGGAGTTGCTAATATGAATAACTCTTCTTTTCTCAAAGAAAATCCTATTTTTAGTTTTCTTAATAAATATTTAGATTGGATAGATGCTGCTATACACCGCATAGGTTTAGCTGGAAGTCCTGCGATTAGAAATACAGCAAGTTTAATTATTTACGCGATAGAAAATGATAAAATTCTCAATTTTTCAGGTGATAGTCATGGCACAATTTTATTAGCTCGCGCCATTAATTTTGCTAAAAGAAAGTTTATTAATAAACATACAAAATTCTGGGATTTTAAAGCAAGAAAAATTCAGAAAATCAAATGGGAGAATCGTACAGACCAACTTATTAATGTATTTGCTTTTGGTAACAGCTATAAAAAATGGGTTAAAGGTCCGAAATACATCATGGTTTCAATTAAAGGTGATGTAGTGCCAGAAAAATTTGGAATTACTCGTGATAGAGCGAATAAACTAGGACGCGATGACATCAAATTTATCATCTTTGAGCGAATATTTTCTCAAGGTAGTTTTGAAGCTCATAACATGATGTTTACAACCGAACTTTTACGGCAAACGTTTATTAAAAATAATATTAAAATTGGTGATTTTGCTAGTTTATATGCTCAGTTAAAAGCTAGTACTTTAAAGCTTGCTACAGCAAATGAAGTATCTTGGCCTAATGATATTGATGAATATGTGTGGAATCAAGAAAGTCTTGAAGCGATTAGAAGTTAGGAATTGTAGAGACGGGGCGTATTGCTACGTCTGTACCGGAGTTAGGAGTAATTAAAGCTTAGGATATAATGCCCAATTACCAATTACCAATTACCAATTACCAATTTAATTAACCCTTTCCCATAACCTTTGAATTTCACCAAAAATATCTGTATTTGGTGCTGGTAATTTTTCTCCTACTGGTGTAACTTCTGCACCAGGAATGTTTTGATTCCAAGGACTATTGGGAACTGTTTTTAAGTCTACAGAATTATTTGCGGGACGAAAACCATACTGGACAAATATCGCTTGCTGTTGGGGTTGAGTCAGAAAATCAAGGAATTTTTGACCAGCATTTGCGGTTCCTTGATCGACATTTCTTTTTACTATTGCAGCAGTAGAAATTGTTTCAATGGTAGGATTAAGATAATAAATTTGATAAGGTTTCCCTTGGGTTTTAGTTGCTTGTTCCCAGCGGTGTAATGCAATGCTTTCATAAACTGTTGCCACATCGGCATCGTTAGCACCTTTAGCAATGAATTCTTCTAATAAGATATCGGTGGAGCGTGGAGGTTGATAAACGGAACGTTTTACTAAAGCAAATAATGATTCTATAGCAGAATTATTGAAACTTGAACTATTAAGATTACCACCAACTTTTGATTGCGTCCATAAGCTCATGGTTAATTGTCCGCTATTGGAACGAGTCGGATTAGTAGTCACAAAATCAAAACTTCCCCAATCGCTTGCACCACCAATTCCGCTCCAGTTACCTGCTTGCATCGCTTTTTCTACTCTATCCCAACGAAAACGTCCGTCAGGGAAAAGAATTTTACCTCTTTCTTGCCAAGCAATTCCCACTAACATTGTTTTGGCAACTGGTAAAGGTTTTTCATAAAAAGGTTCGTCGGAATTAGTTGCTTTATATCTAGTACTTAGTTCTGTTAATTTTTCTCCATTTGCAGGAATTAAGATAGTTGGGGTAAAGTCATTTTGATTGTCGATAAATTTATTAACTATTTCTTGAGAACCTTGGAATTTCAACTCTAATTTAATATTTGGATTTTCTTGCTCGAATTGAGTTTCTAACTGTTTGAGTGGTTCTTGTAATTCCGAACCGCTGACTATTATTACTGTTTGTTGTAAACCGGGTACGGGAACATAAGCTAAACCTAATGAGGCTAAAATTATGCCGAGGGAAACAATAGTGCGGCTTTTTTGTTGGGATTGACGTTTGCTGTTCATAATGCTTATATTCTAAACAAGAATAATTACAACGTTTCAATTATCCAAATTCTCATTTTTTAAATACAGAAATAATTGCAGAAAAGATAGTAATGACAATCACAAACATGGTTAATTTTATAATCATCTCAATCAATCCTTTAAATTCTTTTACATAGGAACGACAGTAGATGTTTAAGATTGCTTTTTCATCTTCTATCTTCAGAAATTTATTTATTCTCTCTCGATCTGACTGTGCATCATTTCCCAAATAATTAAATTCCACATGTTTATAAAATTGAATAGGTACATCTTTTTCGTACAGCACTAATTTATATATAGTATAATCACCCTCACTATCTCTATTTATATGGGTTTCCACATCAGCTTTTGTTAATCTAAAATTTTCTTCGGATGTTGATATCAGCCCGAACATTCTGAAACGTTTTAATTGACATTGAGTATGGCTTGGTTCCAGTTTTTTACAACTCAATCTTGCTGAGCTTCCTAAAAAGAAAGCGATGACAATAATTATCGTAATAGGGATAAAATAATATCCTAATGGTTTTTTCATAGATTTTTGTTACTTGATAAATTTAAAATTCCAACTGCAAATCTGACATTAACTTAGAAATACTTTCCGGGTTCCCTTTAGAATAATAACCACCGTTTAATTCAGCTATTTTCTGCAATGCTTCGGGATTAAATTCGCGTTCATCACCGTAACCAACTGTAAAAAAGGCAATCCTTTCATCACTATTAAAACCGCTTTTTTGTAATTCTTGTTTCAACTGTTCTAAAGATGTTTCGGAAGTTGTATCTTCTCCATCTGTTAATATCAAAACCGCGTTAATCGCATCTTTACGCAGATTTTCTGTCAACCAGTTACGAGCAGAAATTGCAGCATCATAAAGACGAGTCCCACCACCTGCTTCTAAACTATTAACAAATTGCATTCCCTTTTCTCTTCCTTCGGGGGTTCCGTCTACTAACACCGGAGGACGAATATCTTGGTCAAAATCAATCAAGGCAATTTGCTCTTTGGGTCCTAAACTATTAATATATGTCTGCAAAGTTCTCTGGACTGCGGGTAATTTTTCTCCCTCCATCGAACCCGAAGAATCCACTACTACAACCACCAAAGAAGGCTTTTTCGCTTCTTCTTGCCAAGATTTGAGCATTGCTTCCACAACTTCCGGTTGAGGAGGTCGTAGCGAATCATACTTCGCTTGGGGATTTACCCCGAATTGCGACGAAAACTTTTCCCCTAACGGAATTCCCGGTACTCCTGGACGCAAACCCAATTCAGTGGCGATTTTCTGCACTTGAGCAGAACGCAAATAAGCGATAAATTTCTCTGCTGCGGCTTTTTCATCCGCACTTACCCAAGGAGATTTAGGTAAAATTGCCCGCATATTTGAAGTAAATGTCGCTTGCGGATACACGGCTTGATAGCTTTGTTGTCCCGGCTGCAAGTGAGAATTAGCATCAATAACGCTGGATTCGTACACAGAACCAACCGAAGCCCAAAATTGACCATTTTTAACCATCGACTTCGCCAAAGAGCCTGTAGAAATGCCGTAGCGGGTAATCTTGGCTTGAATTTGCTGAACCTGCGACTCAAATTTTTGCACATCAGCCACCGTAATGGTTTGCGGACGTTTACCCGATACACTAGCGAACTGCGTCACTAAAGTTTGCAATCCCGAATTGGAGCGAGTTGGTGCAGTGTGGACGAAATTTATAGGTAACGAAGGTGCTGACGAGTCAATATCGCGGTGATTTTTGGCAGTAGCTAAAGCTTTATAAAAATTATCAACTTTTTCTAGTCCCGGAGCAATATCCGCTTGAGTCATCAAAACCATTGGTGAATTCGCGAGTAGCGGGGATTCGGTGATTTGCGGGATGTAATTTTGTCCGGGAAATAATTGATTTACTTGATAAATTAACTGATTTTGATAAATTTCACCGTCTACAGAAACAATTGTGGGAAAATCTGGTGATGTCGCGGGTATTGAGCCATTTTTCAACTGAGTTGCCAGAGTTACCATTTTATTAACTACATCACCGCTTCCTACTGCTTCACATTCCACCCGAAAAGCCGTACCATCTTCTAATTGCGGTTTTGTCTGATTAAAATCTTGTACTGCTTGAGCGCAAAACTTGTCCAAAGCGCTACCGACTAACAACTTGATTTTTAGACCGTTAAAATTATCTAAATTATTTATATTATTTGTAGAATTATCAGCACCGTCGCAAGCAGTCAATAACAAGATGCTGAAGGTTGTCATCACAGATACAGCGAAGCGACGATTTTTAGAAATCATGGATTTCTCCCAGTAAAAATTTAGTATATTTGGGACTTCGGATTACAAACTATCAACAAGCTTCTATATAGATATCGGAAGAATGCAATTAATTTACGAGAATTATCAAAATTTTTTCCCGCACTTTCGTTTCAATTTCAGTTTGATCTGTCAACCCGAAGCGTTCAAGTCCATATGATTATAAGTAGGTACTACTTAGTGGTTTAGAAATTTAACAACCAGCAACTAACTCCTAAGCAATTACGTTTTGCTAAGACCTAATTAAGCAAACAGATAATATGGGATTATTGCAAGGTAGAATACATAAAATTTGACTATCAGGAAATCTTCTATGGCTCTCCGTTTAGGTGATACAGTACCAAACTTTACCCAAGCTTCGAGTGAAGGGGAAATTGATTTTTACAAATGGGCTGGTGATAGCTGGGTAGTACTGTTTTCCCACCCGGCTGACTATACACCTGTTTGTACGACTGAATTGGGTAC
>JBHJOU010000570.1:0-5890 GCA_050329355.1 Rivularia sp. (in: cyanobacteria) | reverse complement strand
ATTGCAGTAGCAGTTATGTTATTTGGAACTCTAGCTTTAGAATCATTAAGAGTTTTAATTTTCAGTATTATCATAGACAGAAAAATTAAAGGAAAAATTCAAGAAGCTTTAGGAATTGGTTCTTATGATGATGAAAATCATATTATTATATGTGAATATAATCATCGTATAAATCAAATTGTTAAAGAATTACGCAAGAATCCTGAGACTCGAAAAACACCAATAGTTTTAATTGCCGATATTGAAAGAAATCCAATTAATGATGATAATTTTCATTTTATTAAAGGTTTAATAAATGCTGAAAATTTAAAAAAAGCAAATTTAGCACAAGCAAAAACTGTGATTATTTTAGGAGATCATCAATTAAGTTCTGAGAATCGCGATTATAAAGCTATATTAGCTTGTTTCAATGTCAAAAAAATTAACAGTGAAGTTTATATAATTCTAGAAATTGCTGATGAAACACATCTCGAAACTTATAAGGGAGTTGCAAATGAAATGATTGTCAGCGGCAAATTATCTAGTCTTTTAATTTCTAACGCTGTCATTAATCATAATATTAGTGGAGTTATTTTTGATATATTAACTTACCAATACGGTTCTGAAATACAAAAAATCCATGTTTCAAAAGACCAAGTTGACTCTCGTTTTATAGAAGTTTTTATGGATATAAAGCGAAATGAGCAAAAAACAGTTATTGCTATTGAAACAACAGTTATTGATGCTGAAAAAGTTGAAAAACGAGAAATAATAACTAATCCACAACCAAATTATAAGCTTAAGGCTGACGACTATTTAATAGTGATTGCTACCGAAATTAATTCTTCTAAGTAGAAGATTAAGTAAAAGTTGATTTATTTCTAAACTATATATCCTTAACAATTAAGATGTGATTATTCTCTAAAATTAGCATCAGCAAATTAATTATTATGCGAAGTGTTTTATTAAAACCAAAACGTTGGACTAAGAAAGCTTGGAATTTTTTAGAACGAGAAAATTTAATTCGTCCACTTTTGATTATTATCATTTTAATTATTATTATTTCTCCAATTATATACTTGGTTGAATATCAGTATAATACTGCTGACAAAGAAACAATTAAAAGATTAGAAGATGGTGTCTGGTGGACTATTACTACTATTACTACAGTTGGTTATGGTGATTTTTATCCTAAAACTTTTTTTGGTCGTTTAATTGCGACTATTGTTATGTTTATCGGCATCGGTGTTTTAGCGATTTTTAATGCTTCTGTTGCCAGTATTTTAGTACAAAAAAAATTGAAAGAGGATTTAGGTATGTGTTCTTATAATTTAGAAAAACATCTGATTATCTGCGAATGGAATTATCGTTCTAAGCAAATTATTCAAGAATTACGTAAGCATTCTAAAACGAAAAAAGTACCAATAATTTTAATTGCTGATATTGAAAGAAAACCAATTGATGATGATAATTTATATTTTATCAAAGGTGCAGTTGATGACGAAACTTTGCATAAAGCAAAATTAGAAAAAGCAAAAACTGTAATTATTTTAGGAGATGATAAATTAGATTATATAAGTCGCGATGCTAAAGTTATATTATCTACTTTAACTGTAGAAAGTATTAACAAAAAGGCTTATACAATTGTAGAACTTTTAAATGAAGCACATACTGCTACTTGTAAACGAGCTTATGCTGATGAAATCATTGTTAGTAGTAATTTAAATTGCAATCTGATTGTTAGTGCTGCTATCAATCATGGTATTAGTAAAGTGGTTTCCGATATATTAAATTATGGTGATGGAAGTCAGCTTCATAAAATAGCTGTACCTAAAGATGAAATTAATCGCTGTTTTATGGATGTTTTTATCAGGATGAAGCAAAATAATCAAAGTATTGTTATTGCTATTCAACAAGGTAAAGAAGGAAAAGTTATTTCTAATCCTCCATCTGATTACAAACTAAAATATAATGACTATTTAATTGTGATTGCTAATCATAATCAACCTTATTTCTCTAGTTTGAAAGTCTAAAAAAGGGAGATGGGGAGACAAGGAAGGGGACAAGGAAGGGGATGGGGAGAAGTTAACTATTTACCATTACCAATTACCAATTACCTATTACCCATTCCCAATTCAAAATCTAAAATCTAAAATCCAAAATCGAATTGACTTGCTATAACTATCAAGGAAAAATAAGGTACCGTTTCCACTTCAACTTCATCTATAGATAATATGCGTTGATTCTCCATTGTGGCATATTCAATGTATTTCGCTCTTTCAACTAACTCTAATTCCTGCAAAACTTGCTTTACTTTATTAAAATTTCTCCCTAATTTAATAATTACCGCAGCATCTGCAATTTGCAATTTCTCCCGTAAAACTTCTTCTGAAAGTATCCCCGAAAGCACCATAAACACATCATTACGGTAAGTTAACGGTACTCCTATCATTGCAGCACTTGCCATTACTGAAGAAATGCCGGGAATTACTTCTGTTGTAAATCTCTGTGATAATCTATTGAAAATATACATGAAACTACCGTAAAAAAACGGGTCTCCTTCACATAAAACTGCAACATCTTTTCCATTATTTAAATGTTTGGCTAACTCTTCGGCAGCTTTGTCATAAAAGGCTTGAGCAGATTTTTCTAATTTAAAAGGTAATACTATCGGCACTTCAATTTGATTGCTTTGAAGAAATTCAGCAACAATCGAACGCGCAAAACTGTTACCATCTTCTGACGCAGGATAAGCCACTACCGGAACAGTTTGTAAAATTCGTAATGCTTTTAATGTAATTAACTCCGGGTTTCCCGTACCTACACCAACACCGTAAAGACAACCCAACTTCATTGTTGCTCCTGACATAAAGCATTAACAGCTGCTGCTGCGATCGCACTTCCTCCTCTTCTGCCATGTAATGTGACAAACGGCACTCCCCGACTATCCGCAGCCAAAGCCGCTTTTGATTCTGCTGCACCCACAAAACCCACCGGGAAACCCAAAATTACCGCAGGTTTGGGAAATCCTGCATCAAGTAATTCTAGAAGATGAAATAACGCCGTTGGAGCATTGCCAATAACTGCGATCGCGTTTTCTAAATCAGGTTTCCACAACTCCACAGCAGCCGCAGAACGAGTATTACCGAGTTTTTGCGCTAATTCCGGTACTTCTGGATAATTCAACATACAAATTACGCGATTATCCGCAGGTAAACGCCGTTGAATGATACCTTTTGCTACCATTTCAGCATCACATAAAATCGGTTTACCCGCTGCAAGTGCTTTTCTACCAATATTTACAGCTTGGGGAGACGCTGCTAAATCAGTAACAATATCCGTCATACCGCAACTATGAATTATCCGCACCGCTAAAGGTACTAAGTCAATGGGTAAGCTTTCTAAATTAGCTTCCGCACGAATCATCGAAAAGGAACGATTGTAGATTTCTTGAGGATTACGGATGTAGTTCATTTAAATGGGTAATGGGGAATGGGGAATGGGTAATATTTTAGTAAGTAGGAAGTAATTAACTGAACTTGATATTAGGAGTTTTAGCGATTTTCACAATACCATGAATGCAATTCGCAATTACCAATTACCAACCGGGAATATAATGTAATCAAAACAAACAAATGCACGTTAATGCATAAATGGTTATCAGTGGTGGGTATTGGTGAGGATGGTTTACCTGGATTGAGTCAGGTAGCTTCCAAACTTGTCGAACGAGCGGAAGTTTTGGTAGGTGGTTCCCGTCATTTATCGATGCTTCCTGAAAATGACACTAGAAAAAAAATAATTTGGAGTTCTCCTATCGTCATTTCGGTGGAAGAAATTATTCAACGTCGCGGACAATCTGTTTGCATTTTAGCAAGTGGTGACCCGATGTGTTTCGGAATTGGCATTACTCTCACCCGTCGTATACCCATCTCAGAAATAACGATTATTCCTGCACCTTCTGCTTTCAGTCTTGCTTGTTCCCGTTTGGGATGGGCTTTACAAGAAGTAGAAACTTTAACTTTAGCAGCTCGTCCGATATCGCTACTGCATCCGATAATTTATCCCGGTGCGCGGTTGTTGATTCTCAGTGAAGGTAGAAATACTCCCAAAATTGTCGCTCAAACCCTTGCAAATAGAGGTTTTGGTCGTAGTAAAATTACAGTCTTGGAATATATGGGGGGACAGCGGGAAAATATAGTAGAAGGGATTGCTGAAGAGTGGACAAATACTCAAGTTGCTAGTTTAAACACAATTGCAGTTGAATGTATTGCCGATGCAGATATCTTACATCTTCCCAGAATAGCCGGTTTACCAGATATAGCTTACCATCATGACGGACAACTCACCAAACGCGAAATTAGAGCCATAACCTTAGCTGCTCTCGCACCCATCCCCGGACAAATGTTGTGGGATATCGGCGCTGGTTGCGGTTCCATCAGCGTCGAATGGATGCGGACTCATCCCCGATGTTGGGCGATCGCCATTGAGCAAAACGAGTCCAGACTTAATTATATTATTGACAATGCAGCAACTTTAGGCACTCCCAATCTCCGGATAATTCATGGTAAAGCACCAGCAGTGTTACAAGGATTAGAGCCACCAGACGCGGTTTTTATTGGCGGTGGTGCAACTGTAGAAGGATTATTTGATACCTGTTGGCAAGCATTACGGAAAGGTGGAAGATTGGTAGCGAATGCAGTGACAGTAGAAAGCGAACAAAAGTTAATCGAATGGCACAATCAAGTTGGTGGAAGCTTGAGCAGGATAGCCATACAAAGAGCGCAACCTGTAGGTAAGTTTTTGGGATGGAAACCGATGGTACCCGTGACACAGTGGGTTGTGGTTAAAGAATCAGTTGATGGTTGAGTTCAATACACTAAAACCTCACCCCCTTCCCCTCTCCTGTCAGGAGGAGAGGGGTTAAGAGGGCGGGGTGAGGTAATATTTGTATTGCACCCAAGTGAAAACCGCTATATAAAACCCACCCTTCGTGGGGTTTTGTTTATGTAAACGCGGTTTCAACCGCCATTATCATTATGTTCCCAATCACCCTACAGGTGCGGTTCATCTTCTTTCAAGAAACAAGTTTAACGGCAACCAAATCCCGATAAGCTGACAACGCAGCTTGTTTAGTTTCCTCCGCTACGATGGGGAAAGTTGACAGAATATATCCGAATTCACCTTCTGTTAATCCGTAAAGATGAGCGATAATTCCATCAAGCTCCGCTCGCAGTTGAGCGCGTTGTGTTTCGTCGGTAACGCCACATTGTAGAGATGTTAAATTTAGCGTCTCCAAAGCTAATTCGTCAAATTCTGGTGTCGTACAGATGAGTTTAGCAGCGCGTTGTACTATTTCGGTAAAGTGTTTGTCTCCTTCGGTTAGTCGGGGAACTGGTAGTTGGTAAAATATAAACATTGAAAATGATGTTGTGACTCGCTGACGAGCCATAAAATCAAATGAAAAAGAGTTTAACAATCCACAAACATACAAAATTTCATGATTTGTGATACTAGATTTATCTAAATTACTCAGCGTTAACTTATGATTTGCAAAGACGTTTTTAGGAAGTAAAGTAGCAATTGTAGTCCGTTCATTAGTATTACTAGCAATCTCACGGTAAGCTAATCTATATTTTTGATAGTCTAATTCTTGTCCAATTTCAGATTGTTTACCTAATAATTGTTGACGAGCTTCTTTCTCATCAATCCAATATTTAGGTTCACCCCACTCATGAGTAAACTGATGAATCATCTTCCCTTCATAAAGCGGAAGTCTACCTTTTCCTGGCTGCTGCTGAAATAAATGACTATCATTTGTCATATGAAATTCATTACATAACCGCAAATTCCACTTACCCTCAATATGTTCACCTAACAAAGGAAACTTCAACATCTTTTCAGCAATACGAAT
>JBHJOU010000151.1:0-6234 GCA_050329355.1 Rivularia sp. (in: cyanobacteria) | reverse complement strand
ATGTAGGGACGTAACTGCACGTCCTGATATCATATTGAGTTTGGGCTAGACTAAACTGATGACTAAAAAACAGTCTTCTTCTTGGTTTAAAATTGGCATCTTCTTGGTGTTTTTGCTGTCAATAACTTTAAGATTTTGGGGTTTGGGACGATTTAACACCTTGGTATTTGATGAGGTATACTATGCAAAGTTTGCTCAAAACTATCTGACTCAAACTCCATTTTTTGATGGTCATCCACCATTGGGAAAATATATCATTGCTATTGGTATGTGGCTGAGTTCTTATTTTCCTTTTGGACAAGATACGGTAAACATTCTTACAGGTGTAGCGCGTACTCCTTGGAGTTATCGATGGATTAATGCGCTGTTTGGTGCTTTTATTCCTCTAATTATTGCTGGAATTGCTTATCAATTGAGTTATCGTCGTAGTTTTGCTTTTTTAGCTGGTTTATTTGCAGCTTGCGACGGGATATTTTTGGTTGAATCTCGTTATGCTTTAATTAATCAATATATAGTTATTTTTGGATTATTGGGACAATGGTTGTTATTACTCGCTTTAGGAAATACTAAAAAGCGACACAAGTTTTATTTGATACTTTCTGGGATTAGTTTTGGTGCTGCGATCGCGACAAAGTGGAATGGTTTATTTTTTTTAGTCGGCGTATATTTAAACTGGATATTCGCTTGGCTAAAGCAACATTTTGCAGCGAAGGATATAGCAATTAGTCAAACAAAAAATCTTGAAATTGGTTCAGATTATTCTACAACTTATTCCACAACAGAATTAAGACAATCTACTTCTACATTAGCTGTACCCCAAGAAATTAGAGAAAAACCTTTATTGTTACCTTTACAAAAAATTGGTCAACTAAAGATTTTTACTGTTGCATTTTACTTAGGAATAATCCCGCTGATTACCTATAGTTTAATTTGGATACCTCATCTGTTACAAAATCCCAAATACGGATTAATATCCGTTCATCAACAAATTTTATCTTTTCACAGTCGTCTTGGTGGTAATACTTCGAGCGTCCATCCTTACTGTGCAGCTTGGTACAAATGGCCATTATTAACTCGTCCAATTGCTTATTTTTACCAAAGAGCATTAAATGTAAATGAACCCGTACCGAATATCGGACCACCTTTACCTGCAAATACTGGTAAGGTAATATATGATGTTCATGCAATGGGCAATCCATTTTTATGGTGGTTTAGTTTTGCTGCGATTGTATTGTTAATTGTCGCTCTTTTGATTAGACAAATAGTAATTCCTTCCATTGAACAAAAACGTTTATCTTTTAACTCATCATTTTCTATTGATACTGGAATTGCTTTATATTTAGTGTTGAATTATGCCGCCAATTTACTACCTTGGGTAAAAGTGAATCGCTGTGTTTTCATCTATCATTATATGACTGCTGTAGTATTCGCATTTATGGCTTTAGCGTGGCTGATAGATAAATGTTTGCGTAGCTATCATATTGAACTTAGCGCTTTTGGAGTTGCGGTGACTTTTCTGATTATTATTGCTTTGATCTTTTGGATGCCGATATATTTAGGTTTACCTCTTTCTGCTGATGCTTATAAATTGCGGATGTGGTTCGCTTCTTGGATTTAATTTTTCGTTATTGAGAAGTCGGGTTTTTATGCAAACCTTTAACCTTGGACATTGAAATTATAGTTATGCAAAGCTACGGGAATGACATGGATAAAAATTTGATAGAAAATCTACTCGTGGAGTGTTGGTCATCTCAAACAAGTACTTTATACAGTAAGAATAATCCAGCGCGGGGACAATGTGATGTGACAGCAATTGTTATTTATGAGTATTTTGGTGGAGAAATTCTTAAAAACTTTCATTAACGAACAACCTCACTTTTACAATCGAGTAAATGGCGATCGCTATGATTTTACCGTTAGTCAGTTTCAGATTATTCCTGACTATTTAGATTTACCCAGCACACGAGAAGAAATTTTAAACATAAATTTCAAACTTAAGCAGAAACATTAATTGTCGGGTAAAAACTTTTGCCCTCACATTTTGGTTTTATCTGCAATGCTCGCTATTTCAGTAATTCAATCACTGTCTATCTTATTCAATCAACTCTTTTGTAAATGTACAATTTATTATCATCCTTCCCGCGAACAACTACCCGATTACCGGAAATAGTCACATCACCCCCTGTGGCTTTTTCCTTATTATTAGGTTTGAGTGTTGCTGAGTGTAACCAACGTCCTTTTTGATTTCTCACAAAGATGTAAGCACGTCCCTTGGGTTTAGGCAAAAACCAGCTTAGAGAATATGCAAGTTGATTAAATATGCGAAAACCATGACCAGCAATAATTATCGAACCGTCAATCGCAATACGGCTTCCGAAACCGTAAATGGCAAAAGTAAGCATATCATGTGGAATAAGCTTTGTTTTATACTTCCATACTCCAGTGTAGGGATTTCTTTCAAATACGTAAGCTGTACCCCTACTATCGTCGTCGATAGTAAATTCAGTCTTCATCCCGACAACAATTGTATTGCCAGAAATATCAACTTGGGAAATTTTTTCAATTGGTTTCCCATTTAAAGTCAGTTCAGCTTCGAGGAGCCAATCATTTGTGGAACTGCGACGATATACTCGATTTCCATCGACTAATGTATCGCCATCTATAGCAACTTCACCCCCAGGTAATTGTTTTCCTTGAGGAAAAGGTCTTCTAATTTCGGTTTCAAACAACCAATTACCTGTATCCGGGTTGCGCCGAAACACGTGAGTTGCATATTCAGAGCCAATTACCGCAGTATCTCCATCAAGCACAGTTGCCTTACCCATCCCTAAATTCTCGAATGAAGGAGGTTGAAGTTTAGCACTAAAAGACCATGAATCTCCCGAACGGATAAAAACATTAGCTCCAAGTAATATTGTATCGCCATCGATAGCGGTACTCTCACTGATGATATATCCATATTCTCCTGATTGTTTTTCTTCAGGTATAGTGAGTTCGGCTTGTTGCAACCAATTTTTTCCGTTGTAAGTATAGATGTAAGTTCGATCCGGTTTATAGGGTCTTTTTGAATCGGAACTTTGGTAATTATTGGGATGTTGGTAAGTTCGGGTAACAAGGGTATTTCCGTTAATTGCAAAAATAGTCGAGTATCTCTTATTTTCCTCAAAGGAAATTGCAGCTTCTTCTATCCATTTTGTATGAGCTTGAGCAATTGGAAAGAATATAACTATAGCTACTACTAAAACAATTGCAACAACTGCTGCTATTAGGTAAAAATTTCTGCTAAACATTTTGGTTTTATCTACAACGCTGAATAATAAGGCTTTGTTCATATATCGCCAAACAATCTTGTTTTTAGCGATACATAGAGCTATTTTACTCGACCTAATAATCTGAGTAGATTACTGATGAAAGTCGCATTTATGCGGCTTATTGCGGCTCGTATTACGTATAAGCTGAAGGGTAGCGTAAGGCATATTACAATCACTAAAATTGATGTAAATTGCCATAAATAAAACCATGTTTCGTAACAAAATTTTGTTTCTAACCCTATTTCTGGGAATACCGTTAGCTATTTTCGGATACTTTGGATTGAATCATTCAGGGTTCTGCTTTGCTCAAATGTGTTATCTAAGTGATCAAGAGAAGATTCGCTCGGTTTTTGATTTTCAAAATGCGCGGAGAGACTTACTTAATGTTGTAGGTGTAGAAGAAAGTAATTACAAATATATCAAGTATGAAAGTTTTGATGAATACATTAAAGAAAATCCTGACTGCTGCAAAATTAATTCTGAAAGAACGCACGATGTTCCATCACCTAGTTTCTCAGACCGTATATTTGGATTTAATTCTGGTGATTTTATATTTACCGATTTTAAAGTGCGTTATATAGATGAAAAAGGTAAACAAAGAATGAGAGAATACCGTTTTGAAAACTCAGTGCAGAACTGTGGAAAGGTTAGGTGGTAATTTCATGTATCTAAGACTTATGCAAGTACCTCCTTGAAAAAAATTGGGGTAATTTAACTCCTAAAATGCTTAAAATAATGTAAGGGAAAGCGTAAGTCATATCATTGTAAAACTCAAAATTATTGGAGAATAATCATGACAGAAGTAATTACAAATCTAACAGCAAAAAAGATTATAAATTTGTATTTGTATGGATATAAATCTACTCCAGATAATCTCATCTATCTTACTTATGTTAACAATTGATAATTATTAATTATTGAAAGATATTTCAGACAAAAAAACTAACTTATTCATGGTTGAGAATCAGTTACTTTTTGGTAACTACTTTACTTCGGTCAACAATTTTATTACAGTCATTCAGTGGAAACGCTTTTTTAGCGAAAAATCAGCGTTTTAACCGAATTTGACAATAAATAAGAATATCCTATGTCTAAGATTGCGATTGTTTATTTTTCTGGAATGGGGCATACCCATTTGATGGCTGAAGCGGTTGCTGCGGGAGCCAAGAAGGTTGCAGATACTACTGTTGACTTATTACGTATTACTGGGGAGCAAATTACTGATGGTCGTTGGAAAGACGATACAATCATGGAAAAGCTGAATCAAGCTGATGCGATTGTGTTTGGTTCACCTACATATATGGGTGGAGTTGCAGCACAGTTTAAATCTTTTATTGATAATGCAGGAGTTTGGTTTGATCAAGGATGGAAAGATAAAATCGCAGGGGGTTTCACTCACTCAAGTTCCCCTAGCGGTGATAAACAAGGAACTTTGCTTTATTTAGCAACTCATGCAGCACAACAAAGTATGATTTGGGTGAGTATTGGTGATTTACCCAGTAATTATTTTGGTAAAGATGATGGTGTCAACCGTTTGGGTGCATTCATCGGAGTTATGGGACAATCTGCCATCGATATGAGTGGTAAACCAGCAGAAATTGATCCCGGAGACGCTCTTACTGCACAAAGGTATGGTGAAAGAATTGCGATCGCAACTCAAAGATGGCAAAAATAATCTGATTATCACCGAATAAACTCTTATGATATTCTGACCATCAGAAGTCGGGTTTTTAAAACATAAATATTGGTAATATCAAAAATTATCATCAAAACCCGACTTCTTAAACCACTGATATCCTTTACGCTTACATCGGAATGATAAAAAGTATGTGCAAAAAAACTCTGCTTTCCTCTGCGCTTACCTCCGCGTCACTTTGCGTTAAAAATAAAAATATATAATTCCGATACAAACGGATTTGATTTGACGATAAAATTATTTTTAATTCTTAAAATATAATGCTAAATTTCAACGATGAATCGGTTCTTGATAGCTGGAATCAAAATGCTGACTCGTGGATAACTACTATTGAAAATGAAGAAATTGCAAGTCGAAAAATTGTGACGAATAATGCGATTATTGATGCAATTATCAGTTATTCTCCCAATTCTATTCTTGATATCGGATGTGGAGAAGGTTGGTTAACTCGTGAATTAACTATTAAGGAAATAAATGCTTGGGGAGTGGATGGAGTTTCCGCACTTATAAAAAAAGCGCAATTGATGAATTGTGGTAAATTTTTGGTTGCAACCTACGAAGATATTATTAATAACAATAAGATAAGTATAGATATAGATTTTGAGTTTAATTTTGATGCTGTTGTTTGTAATTTCTCTCTTCTAGGCAAAGAAACCGTAGATAATTTAATTTATTCAATTCCTCGTTTATTAAAAAATCATCAATTATTATTTATCCAAACACTTCATCCGGTAATTGGTTGTGGAGAATTACCTTATATTGATGAATGGAGACAAGAATTATGGAATGGTTTTAATTCTGACTTTAAACAACCAGCACCTTGGTATTTTCGTAAAATTGAAACCTGGATCAACTTATTGAAATCTTCGGGATTTTCTATTTTAGAATGTCGTGAACCGATTAACCCAATTACTCAAAAACCTGCTTCAATAATTTTGATTGCTTGTTGTGATTAAGCTTCTTTTTTCTCTGTCTCTCTGGGATTTAATAAATAAAATAAAATAAAATAAAATAAAATAAACCTTACTAGACGCAGAGGGCGCAAAGGAAAGAGATGCACAGAGATAGATAGTTATACAGGTAAAATTAATCAAAATTACAATTAATGATCAAGATTCTAGATATTATAAATTTGGCAAGTTTTCAAATAGTTTGTCTAATCCGCTAAAAGTCGCAATGATACCACAAAAAATTGACAGTAATAAACTACCAATAATTCCTTGAACT
>JBHJOU010000594.1:0-6945 GCA_050329355.1 Rivularia sp. (in: cyanobacteria) | reverse complement strand
TATTAGCTGTATCTATTACTTGCTTTTCAATTAAATTTATATCTTCTTGGTTTTGAACAGTTTTTAATATATTCGTCGTGGATAAATATTTAGTTGGTAATTTTATCTCTTGTTGATCTGCTTCCGGGGTTGTCTGAGGATTAATAGATGTTTGAATACAATTAGAATTTGCAGCGATATTCTCAACGTTAGATACTTGTTCTTTTTCAGTCATATATTGTTGAGATTCTGAAGACTTTGACTCAGAAATATCAGGATTAAGTTGGCGAATTTTTTCTTGTAATTTTATTAAAACAGGTGTATTCGTCGTTGAAGGTATTAGCAAAGCTTTAATAAAAACTTCTATTTGAGCAATTAAAGATTCCCAATTCTCAGTTGTACTAATTGCTTCAATTAATTTTGCTTTTAAGCGTGATTGATTATTATTGTCACGCCAAGATATACTTTTATACTTATCGAGCAATAATTCTGGTTGCTGTTGCTGAATATAAATAACTGCTTGGCAAGCATAGGAGCCAATTTTATTCAACAATGCTGTAGGGTATTTGGTCAGCGTAACAGTCATAGCTCGTTTGATTACAGTAGATAGGACATCCTAACTAATACCAATTTTAAAATGGTATATTCCCTTTTATATCTACTAAATAATTTATCTGATAACCGTAAAATTGCTTAAGCAAGCCAATTTTAAGAAAAATAACAATTCTAAATCCTCTATCTTTGAGATTATAGTCCGAAAGAGGGTTGGAGATAACAATTAATTAGAGCAATAAATCTTAATAATTCACAAATTCACATTGCGATCGCGCTGATATTTTAGATTGATGAAGAAATCGCAATACCAAAGGGAAGCACGTTTTTATCCCCAAATCGTTCAGATAAAAACTTGTCGTTAATTAGTTGTTGATAAGTTTCTACGTTTTTGTTGCAATTATGAAGAATTTGATGTAAGTTTTGCAGTCTTTCTTGTTGATTATTCCCGACAATATTGTAGTTAAAATTCCCGGCAAATAATACTGCTGGGAGAGATTTTTCTGCGGAAATTTTCAGCAATCCTTCGTTGATAGTTAAATTCAATATATAATCTTCTAAAGTATAGGCTAATTGGATTGCAGCCTTTACGGGTGTTTTACCAAATTCTCGCCATTCTCCGGAAGCTAGCAAGTTTTTTAATACATAGTTGGTTGCACCATTTAATTCTGTAAAAGTTACAAATCCTTTGGGATTAATACCTACAGCTTGATATTCTATATTAGGTAGCTTTTCTATATATTTCACAGCTAATTGAGAAATAATTGCTTGTTGAATATCTTTTTTATCAATAGCTTCTGCAAAAACTATACGGTTTGGTTGTGTGACAATTGCAATGCCATTTTCAAAAACAAGCTGAGTCAAGTTTTTTGTTTGAACCAGAGGACGTGCTAGTTGCCAATCGGATGATATAATATTGCTGTATTTCAAAAAATCTAGGTTGACAACGTTAGGATTCAGGTCTTTAGCTGTAATCGCGATCGCTAATTCCTGAATTTGTACAGTTTTATTCATATTTTTTACTTGGGTTTTAAATGATACTTGCATTTCCAATTAAGTATTTATATGCAAGTTTTTTAATTTTAAAGGTAATAATATTAATATTGTGTTGGCAAGAATACTTATATAGTTTTGTTTGGTGATTCGTCGGGTTTTTGGAAAAATTGTCTGAGATGACAGATATTTTCGCTAAAAACCCGACTTCTTTAATTTGTTGGTGATTCGTCGGGTTTTTATAAGCGTTGTCTTATATTTACAGATATTTCAGCTAAAAAACCCGACTTATTTGGGGGTTAAACCATTGTAATCTCAGTACGAATCACCATATCGTTGAAGTCGTTATCTCCACCCTTCCATAAATCTTCAAAACCCAAGCTATTGTTTCCTAGAGAACGAATATGCTCTACTCCATCGGAATTAGCTTGAGCAAAGGAGAAATAGACTTGACTAAAGTCTCCTTTGAGGGTGTCAAGATTCCCATCAGCAATCATGAAGGGAGCGTAAAGATATCCTCCTGAGAGGGTGTCTTGGATAATAGTGGAACTGAGGTTATCTACCCTTAGTTCAAGTTGGGGTTGATGAAGCTTGAGAGCTAATTCTGCATAAGCTTTACCATCACTAGGTTTAAGCTTGTTTCCAGTTATTGGATCGGTAATGGTTCCTTCTGCGTCTTCAATTTTGTAAAAACCGACAGTATTATCAAATGAAGCTTCTCTATCTACAGTAAAAGTGATTGCTAGCTCACCTGTAAACGATTCTAAGTTAAGTATGTTCCCATCGATGATATTTTGGATTGCATTTTGGGGAACAATTTGTGGAGTTTGTTCGACATTATGGTTTTCGATTACCGCAAGTTTGCGATCTTCTGATTTGTTATTCTCAAAGATTGCAGGAGATTCAGTGATGTTGGTTCCAATATTATCCTCTTCGATGGAAATATCTGCAACGCTGAAAACAGGAGGCTCACTACCGAGTTTTGGAACTAGTTGTGTAGTTTGTGGAATTGTATTACCCAGATTTTCTTGATTATTATTTTGATCAGTTTCTGAATTAAAGACTAAATCAACTGTAGTGTCGGGGATTTTGTCAGTATAAACTATTTGTGCGGACAGCTTATTTTGTGTATCCTTTTTGGAATTTAAATCGTCAATGGAGCCTGTAAAAGTTAAACCAGCAGAACTTTCTTTCAATTCTTCGGGTTGAATGGTTTGAATAATTTTGTCATCTAAAAGAATATTAATCTCAAAGATATCATCGCGAGAAAGTATGGAATTAACAAATTCATCTGCTAATTCTGATGTTTGGGAAACGATTGTAGGTTTGTCTGAATCTACAATGTTCAAATCTTGGATATTTGCAGCACCAAAACTATAAGCTTGAACGTCAGCTACTGCTTGTAACGCTTTTGCTGCATTTCTAAAATTTCCTCCCGTGGTTGAAAACCCATCAGAGAGAAAATAAACTTTATTGGTTGCTCCCGGAGGTACTGTAGAAAAGAACTGATTGGCTTTTTCGAGTGCTGCATTAAAATTAGTAAAACCATTAAGAGATAAACCTTCAATGGTTGAGATTGCTTGTGTGGCATTTAAGGGTGCGTTGAGCAATGCATCAGAGCCAAAAGGAATTACTGCAAATTGCGATACCTCTGCAATTCCGCTATCAATTAATGAGTTTGTTAAACTAATATAAGCATTTTTCGCTGCTTGCAGCGGCTCCCCGCTCATGCTGTCTGATACGTCAATAATATAAGCAAAATTGTACTGAGTATTTTGCTTTACCGGCGAGAGAGTTATTTGATAATTCGCATTGTCATCAAGGTTAAGAGATGCTGTACCTAGGTTTTGGTTTTTGGGATCGATGACGTTAACTTGTGTAGAATTTGGCATTGTTATCAACATTTTGTTAGTATTGGTGTAGATATGTTTTTTTGGGATGGAAGCATTCAAAAATGTCTGAAGGCGATTTCATCCTTTAGTCTCAAAAATTATTATTTGGGCAGCGTGAGATTAAGAAAACTTGAAAAATTTTCTTGAAAACCAAACTACTAGCCGTTAAAAAAAATTAAATAGGGTGGGAAAATATTAACCTACTATTGTCCATCAGTTCTAAAGCCTGATATAGAAGGTTTGAGTTACCTTTATTTCAACTTTTCCGAGTTTTAGTAAGCTGCAATACTGTAATACAGTATATTCTGCTTGTCCTCCGGAAATGTTGTGTAAACACTGATAAATTTTTTTTTCACTCAGCGCGTGTTAGAAGTAGAACACGAAATATTGCTTTTTTGATAGAAATTAATGAATTATTTACTTTCTACCATCAAAAAAACCACTTTCTTACACTTATTTCTCGGCTGAGCAAAATATAGGGAACATTAACTTACACTTGTTTAGCGAACTTATTTATATACAATAATCTAAAAAAAAAGAAAGTAAGTAAAGCAACACACATATTTTATTTCTTTATAGAAAGTTTATTAATTGTTCATGATTTCGGATTACAGATTTTTTGACTCCGCAATCCTCAGAAGTCGGGTTTTTTATAAAACTTGTAAGGGTGTTATCGATAGTGATTGTAAAAACCCGACTTCAATAACCTATCTGACAAATTTGACGCTCTCACCTGCTTGAATAAATTTCTCCGTAAATATACTTAAAATACTCCTGTCTCTAGTTTTAATATTTGCAGTAACAGACATCCCCGATTGGAGAGGTAATTCCCTTCCGTTAGCCGCTAAAGTTTGTCGATCTAACTCAATTTTTACTGGAAAACGATAATAAGGATAAATTTGATCTGGCGGTAAAGCATCTTTACCAATAGATACCACTTTACCTTTGATATCGCCAAATTCACTGAAGTTAAAACTTTCAAATCGAACATCAACGGGCATTCCTTCTTCGATAAACCCGATATCTTTATTAGTGATATTTGCTTCCACCATCAAAGATTGTTCCGGCACAACTTTCAGTACTGCTTCTGTAGTATTAGCAACATAACCAGGATTACTGGCTTTCATATCAAATATAACTCCATCTACCGGGGCTTTGACAACTTGGTATTCTCTAGTTAATGAAGCTTGCTTAATTTGACCATCGAGTTCGGCAATTCGTTTTTCATTTTCGACTATAGATTTATTAATTTGACTGTCAATTTCAGCAATACGTTTTTCATTGTCTGCGATTTGAGTCAATATATCTTTAGTAGAAGTTGATAAAGCATTTTGCAGTTGCTGACCTGTTTGAGTAATAGCCAACCTCAAACGCTGTATTTCTTGAGAAAGTTGAGCAACTTCACTTTGACGGTTGCTAACCTCTTGCTTTTGTTGTAGGTATTGTAAACGAGCGATCGCCCCTTCTCTGTACAATGGTTCTAAATCGTTAAGAATACCTTGATTGATGCTGAGAATGTTTCTGGAATTACCAAGTTTTTCTTGAGTTTGTGCTAATTGTTGTTGTAATTGGGCTTGTTCTAACTTGATTTGAGCGCCTTGAGACCTTAATTGTTCTTGGCTGGAAAATAAACGCAGTTGCTGCTCCCCAGTCAAATTTATACCATTATTATTTCCGCTCAATAGTACTCGATAAAATTGATTTTCTTTTAATAAAGCAGCCCGACTTTGAGCTAAATTTCCCATTTCTTGAGGTACTTGGATCGAAGCTGGTTTCGGCACAGAATCAGAAGCATTAAATAAACTGCGATAAAATTGATTTTCTAACTTTAAAGCTTCGCGAACTTTTCTGGTGGAAACCAATTCAGCTTCAGCACCAGCATGATCCAGACGTAACAGCAAGTCTCCTTGTTTTACCCGGTCTCCATCCTTAACAAACACCTCTTTCACCATACCATTTACAGGAACCTGGACTTCTCTAACCGTTCCTTGGGGTTCCAGCTTTCCTTGAGCGGGGACAGCTTGGTCAATTCGAGAAAAATACGCCCAGGCAACGGTAAAAACAGTTACACCCAGAATACTCCATAGCGCCGCCCGTGAAAATAATGGCGATCGCCGCAAAATTACAGGTTGATCAAACTCCGAAACTCTTGATTTACCATTTTTCTGAGCAATAGAATCTTGGGGAGTTTTCGCTAATCCAGGGAGTAGCGTTTGTCGTGAGCCATTACCGTTGAGATTTCCGTTTAATTGAGTCATAAAAGAATTTTAGATTTTAGATTTTAGATTTTAGATTGAAGGTGAGGAGTTAGGAGTTAGGAGTTAGGAGTTAGGAGTTAGGAGTTAGGAGTTAGGAGTTTTTAATTCTTCCCCTTGTCTCCTTGTCTCCTTGTCTCCGATTACCAATTACCGATTACCAATTACCAATTACCATTTTTTTAAATTTGTGCTTCTTGTTGCTGATACAAACAGTAGTAGCGCCCTTTGAGTGACATTAGTTCTTGATGGGTTCCTTGTTCTACAACGTAACCTTTATCTAACATCAAGATAGTATCGGCATTACGGATAGTACTTAATCTGTGAGTAATAAAGAAAACAGTACGTCCTTTAAAGGCTTCTGCTAAATTTAAGCATACCTGACGTTCGGATTCGTAGTCTAGGGCGCTTGTGGCTTCATCAAGAATTAATAAACGGGGATTTTGTAAAATTGTCCGAGCAATTGCGATTCTTTGTCGCTGTCCACCGGATAAAGCGCTACCTCGTTCACCAACTCTACTATTGTACCCATTAGGCAATTCCATGATAAAATCATGGGCTACTGCAATTTTAGCTGCTTCGATAATCTCTTCTGGGGTGGCATCAGGATAATTTAAAGCGATATTTTCCTGGACTGGTCCCTCAAAAAGTAGGGTATCTTGAGGTACAATTCCTACTTGCTCTCGCAGCGAGTAAAGTTCTACTTTATTGATGTCGTAACCGTCGATGAGAATGCGTCCGGATTCTAAAGGATACAAGCGCGGTACAAGTTTCATTAACGTACTTTTACCGGAACCACTTTGTCCGACTACACCAACAAATACCCCCGCCGGAAATTCTAAGTTAATGTTATTTAACTGCATCGGTCCAGTAGGTTTGAAGCGGAAGGAAACGTTATCAAATTTAACAGCCCCTTCAATCATCGGCATGGGAATGTTACCTTTATCTTCTTCAGTAGCTTCTTGGGGTGAGTCGATAATGTCGCTCAAACGTTCTAAAGATAAAGCAGTTTCTTGGAAGTTTTGCCATAGTTGGGTAAGACGTAGCAACGGAGAAGTCACGTAACCAGCGATGATCCGAAAAGCGATTAATTCCCCTAAAGTTAATTTTTGGTCTAATACTAAAAAAGCTCCTACCCACAGTACGAGTAACCCGGAAAGTTTGTTGAGAAATCCACTAGTAGAACTAGCACTAGTAGAAGTTAAAACCGTTTTGAAGCCAGCACTTACATAACGAGCATAACGTTCTTGCCACTGCCAGCGCGATCGCAATTC
>JBHJOU010000172.1:0-9220 GCA_050329355.1 Rivularia sp. (in: cyanobacteria) | reverse complement strand
TAACGATTGGGAAGACGGGTAAATTGCCCCGGTACATAGCGAAGACATCTTCCTGTATCTGTTTTAGCGGTATAGTGTTGATCCAAATGCCGCGCTAATTCACCTGGAAGTTTAAACCGACTCAAATAATCTAAAAATGCTCGTGCAAATGCATCACCTTTGTAGGAACCGTGTCTACCAACTTCAATATCCAACTTTGAGGGAATTAAGCGGCGAAATGGTAAGGTTGTTGCGGATATTAAGCCAAATACAATCGGGATGTCATAGTAATCGTGGTTTCCCAGTACGGGTAAAATCGGCAGTTTAAATACCATTTCATCGTAGGGAATTTTTTTGTAATTTTCGCCACCGACAATAAATTCTCGATAGGGTTTGATGAAGTTTTTCGGATAGTATTCGCTTGAACCCACTTGATAAACAACGTCACCCGTATGCACCATAAACCGACATTCTTGATGATGGGGTAACATTAGTTCAGCAACCTTCCTCATTGGGCTGTGTCCCCGGTGGGAGCCAGTGCCGCTATCACCTACTACCAGAAAGGAAAATTCTGCACCGTCGGCTTTTCCATCATCGATAACCAAACTAGTTTGATCGATATTTCGTTGCGCGATCGCCGAATCTCCCCACTTAACTCGCTGCTTCATCTTACGAATTTTATCGGCAATTGTAGGCTCAGATACAAATTTCAATATGATTTACTCCTAAATCTTCAACTAACATTTTTGTGCAACGATAACTGTACCAAATTAGTAATATCTTTTTATTAAGAAGACTTCTTCTTTCTATAGTTAAGTTTTTTTATTTAAGTTCATCGAGGAGTATAAGTCGCCGTCTCATAGCGAAAGTCCTCTTAAGAGGACTCAATTATGATTTTTCCAGGTTGAAAATTCCCAGAAAATAACTGTTTAATATCAAATCTGTTGGCATCGAAATAATACATTTTTAACTATTACGCCGTAAGTCCCCCATCTGAATTGTCTACCCCGCTGGGAGTGGCGGGATATAAGGCGGTTGATAAGGATTGCATCTAATATTGATTTTTTGCATAGCAAAGACAAATATTAGATGTATGACGAATCAACAATTATTTTATTTCCAGGCGTTATCAGAAAATATATATCATGGTAAAATATATATACCAAGGAGGTGATTTTGAGTGTTGCATAAGGTAGTACAAGTTCGTTTGTATCCGTCACAAGAACAACAAATTCAATTAGCTCAAGCTTTTGGCTGCGCTCGGTGGTGGTGGAATTATGCCCTAAATAAGTCAATTGAGACTTATAAAGAAACAGGGAAAGGGCTTACTCGTGCAGCACTCAACGCATTTCTCCCGAGGCTCAAAAAAGCAGAAGATACTATTTGGTTGGCTGATTGTTATAGCCAAGTTTTACAAGCTACAACACTTAATCTAACCACCGCATACAAAAACTTCTTTGAGAAACGTGCTGGATTCCCTAAGTTCAAATCTCGGCACGGAAAACAGTCTATTCAGTATCCTCAAAACGTTAAGATTGTAGATGGTGAATCAGTTGCCGGGAACGGTTTCCGTTCCGGCAAACTGATGAACTCGAAGAGCAATGTCAAACTTCCAGGCAATATCGGAATACTCAAAGCCAAAATACATCGGCTGATTGAGGGGAAAATAAAGACTGTAACTGTTAGTAAAACTCCTTCAGGTAAATACTTTGCATCTATCCTGACAGAAATAGAAGATGTTTCGACTCCGCTCAACACAAGTGAAAAACCTGCTATTACAGAGGGGAAGATTTACGGCATTGACTTAGGGTTGAAACATTTCGCTGTTGTAACTGATGGTGAAAAGATTTCTAAGTACGATAACCCTAAACACCTTGCCAAGTACGAAAAGAACCTCAAGCGTAAACAAAAAAAGTTAGCCCGTAAACAAAAAGGGAGTAACTCAAGAAATAGATATAGAAAAGTTGTTGCCAAAGTGTACGAGCGAGTTAGTAATTCGCGGCAGGATTTTCTACATAAACTTAGTTATAAGTTGGTCAGCGATAGCCAAGCTGTCATAGTAGAGAATCTTCATGTCAAAGGCATGGTACGCAATCACAAATTGGCGAAATCAATATCTGATGCAGGATGGGGAACATTTACCAACTTTTTAGCCTACAAGCTAGAGCGCAAAGGTGGGGATTTGATTGAAATTGATAGATGGTTTCCCAGTTCTAAACTCTGTTCTAATTGTTTCTATCAAGTAAGTGAGATGCCGTTGGATGTCCGTGAATGGACTTGTCCTCATTGTGGGACTCATCATGATAGAGATGGAAATGCAGCCATAAATATTAGAGCCGAAGGCATCAGAATGATAAAGGCGGAAGGTTCAGCCGTCTCTGCTGTAGGAGGGGAAGTAAGTCCTAAACTTGGACGAAAGTCTAGGTTTGGGCATTCCCCCGTGATTACAGAAGCCGACACTGTACTTGGTACTCCAAGTCAGTGTGGGTAGTTCACCGCTGAGTCACGAATCAGGTAAACGCGGAGGAACGCAAAGTTATTAGACTCATATAGTAATTCCGATTCAAGCAGAATTGATCTAAAATACAGCCTTTACTAATTTGGTGACTCGGAAGGTGCGGGAATTGTTAAATTTTCTTCAGTCGGAATCAACTGATTTAACACGTTGATATAGCTTAAAACAGTATTACGCTGTTGTTCTAAATTAACCGCAACGTTAATATTCTTTTTAGAAATCGCTTGTTGTAGTTCTTTGATTTTAGTAATATTTAGACTACCATTAACATCAGAGACTTTACTTAAAGCTGTTTCTGCTTCCTTTAAACGACTATTTGCTACACCAAAGTTACGCAAATCTAAATTAACTGTAGTATCATACAAATCACCGCGAGCTTTCATCAAATAAGCCCGGTTTCTTGCTGTAGTTAACTGTTCTTTTGTTTGCTCTAACTCTGACTCTAACTGAATTTTCTGATCATTTGCAGAAAATTGAGAATGTGCCTGAAACCAACCAGCACCGTATAAACCTGCACCCGCAATAGTCGCAACTACAACACCAATCAGAATTTTTTTAATTTGGGAAAATGCCGAATTTTTAGTCGTTTTATCGGTTATTTTAACTTCATTTATTTCATTCATGGCTTTTTAATATTGCTTCCCAGCTATAATTTATCCGTAAACACTTTATAGTCCTTATCTTTAATTATCTCAAGAATATTCCTAAAATACTTGTCATTTGATATACGCAGTACAAGTTAAAGGTTAGAGGTTAAAGGTTAGAGGTTAAATTAAAAGTGATTTCTTTGTCGCGAAAGTCGCCTTAAAGCGGACGCTGAGCGGGTACACCTACTGAACGAGGAAACTTTGCTGGTGTACTAACTACTTTTCTTAAATATAAACAATGGCGATCGCTATTACTAATAGGTGTATTAAATTGTTCAATTGATTCTATGACTCCACCCAACTGCTCTAGGGCATTTTCCATGTTGTTAATTTCTTGGTCGGTCAAATTACCCCGGTAAATTACAGCTAATCCTCCTAGTTTCAATAATGGTAAAGTATATTCCGCACAAGCCGAAGCTGAAGCTACAGCGCGAATCAGTGCGATATCATAAGTTTCTCTATGCTGGCTTTCTCTACCAATTTCTTCTGCTCTACAACTAGTCGCAAAAGCGTTATTTAAATTCAGAACCGGCAAAATACTGTCTATAAAATTAATTTTTTTCTTAGTAGAATCAACAAGATTAACAGTACAATTATTTACAACTATAGCAACCGGAATCCCAGGAAAACCCGCACCAGTACCCAGGTCAATAATACTAATTTGTTCTTTATCTATCCCCTCTCCTGAAATCAAAAACTTGATTCCCCGTAAAGAATCCCATAAATGCTTTTCCCAAAAATCTTCAGGGTGAGTAATCCGGGTTAAATTTAGCTGACGGTTCCCTTCAACAATTAACTTATATAGACATTGAAACAGTTCTTGCTGCTCAGGAGATGGTTTCCAATCAAGGGTTTGTTCCCAGATATCGATCATCTGGGGTAAACAAAATGTAGTTGAATCGTTCACGAGTAAAATAACGAGTTATATTCTAGTACAAAAGAGTATTTTAAGTAGTATTTTAAATATTAACTCGATAAAGCTGAATTAAAAGGTTTGATATTGGAGAACAAGCAATCAATCCAACTACGATTAGAACAAGTCAGTTTAGTGGAAAAACTGACAACTCAAACTAAGCATAAATTACCAGAATATCCCATATTACAGGATATTTCCGTTGAGATTTGTGAAGGCGATCGCGTTGTTATTATAGGACCAACTGGAGCAGGTAAATCTTATTTATTGCGTCTTTTAAATCGTTTATGGGAACCCACAAGCGGTAAAATTTATCTAGAGAATCGGGAGTATCGGCAAATTCCCATCATAGAATTACGCCAATCGATAACCCTTGTAGCCCAAGAAACAAAGCTTTTAAGAATGAGTGTCAAAGATGCTCTGATATATCCTTTAACTCTACGAAATTTATCAAAACCTCAAATTGAGCAGCGTTTAAGCTATTGGATGGAACAGCTGCATATTCCTAACGATTGGTTGAGTCGGACGGAAGTACAGCTTTCCACCGGAGAGCGACAGTTAGTAAATCTTCTCAGAGGTTTAGTTATCCAGCCAAAGATTTTATTACTAGATGAACCAACCTCTAGTTTAGATTTAGTTACCGCTGAGCGCGTCATAGGAGTTTTAAATCAGTTATACGAAAAACATCAAACTACAATTGTGATGGTAAATCACCAGCTAAATATAGCCGAAATGTTTTGTACGCGGCTTTTATACCTACAACAAGGACGTTTAATTACAAATCAAACAGTTTCTCAAATAAACTGGAATAATTTGCAAGAAAACTTGAAACAAGCACAAACCGACGATGATTTTGAATTTTAAAGGTCAAATGTCAATTGCTCATCTCCCAGAAGCAATAGTAGAATGTTGATTGGTAAATTGATTTTTAGGTTGTTGATTTTGGTTTAATTTAGCGGCTGATTGAGAAATATTTTGGGAAACATTTGTATTCAGCATTTCTATGTTAAATCGGTATCCTACATTGCGGATGGTTTGAATTAAACTCGGTTGACGCGGATCTAATTCAACTTTTTTTCGCAGCGATAATACGTGTGTATCAATTGTGCGCGGATTGTCGATAGCATCAGGCCAAGCACGACGCAGTAGTTCTGAACGGGAAAGAGGCATTCCAGCAGCTTGCGCTAAAACGTAGAGCAGGCTAAATTCCTGGGGTGTTAAATCAATAAATTCACCTTTAAAACGGACGCGACGTTGTATTAAGTCTATTTGTAAAGCACCGTAATCCAGATAAGCTGGAGCTACAGGAGTGCGTTTGCGACGAACAAGCGCTTCTACTCGTGCTAAAAACTCTTGCATCCCAAAAGGTTTACTTAAATAATCATCGGCACCAGCTTTCAAACCCGTAACAACATCAGCTTCATTACTTCGCGCAGAGAGCATTAAAATCAAAGGCTGTTGCTGACGATGTAACCAACGGCAAAACTCGATTCCATCACTATCAGGTAAGTCAGCATCAAGAATCACTAATGTTGGTTGATGAGTCAAAAAGGCTTCTCTTGCTTGATAAATGCTAGCAGCCTGGAATACTTTATATTCCAGTTGTTGTAAATGCCAACCGAGCAACGACCTTAAATGGGGATTCCCCTCAATAATTTCAATACAAACTGAACCCACGGTGGCAAAACCCCTCATTCGAGCATGACTTTCAAGGTAACAAAGCCTATAGCCTTCGTTTTGTAACCGTTGTTACTCCCATCCGTATTTGCTTGACATTTATTCTTTTTTTTAGTTTGCGGCATATTATTTTGTTACCTCTTTTACAATATGATTGGTGCTGTTGGTAACAATTTTCAATTTTTGTTATACTTATTTAAAATATTTTTTAGCCGCTTTGTTTTGTTATTGATGTTTAGTTGCGTTCAAATCTCACTCAACAAGCTACACTTAAACAAATCTCCACAAGTGTTTTATGGTGAAAGAAAGTAGATTTTGCTTATCAGATAGGGGAAAGCGTTTCTTTGTGTAATTTGTAATTTACTTGTAATTAATAATGTTCAAAAAAGATAACAACCGCTCATTTACTCATCACATTAAGCCTATAAAGGAATAGGATATATGTAGAGGTCGTGGCAAGATCAATTTTCTTAAGCAAGTTTTATTAACTTGTGATTCATGCTCATCTAAAAGTAATACTTCACATTTGAACTGGAATCATTTACAATTCTCATTCCAACCCTCTAATAGTTCTTTCTTGCATTATGCTCCAAGACGCACGAACAATCCGCTACTATCAAATACTAACCGATGCCTTCATCGAACTGTGGAATCGTGGTTATCGTACAGATGATATGCGGATTTACCTTGATGGCTACTTAGCCGCATTAAGGACTAGTAACAGCATTGAAGCTTATTTAATTCATCGTCTAGAAGAAGAAGCTACTCGCTTCTTGTTTGATGGTTCTAATTTCGCGGTGACTCAACCTCAGCCAGAGCCAGATTACTATTAATAAGCTTTGCGAGTCAGTTAATAGTAATTACTGCTTAACGCAGTTTATTATAACACTCTATGGGTGAGTGTCAACTGTAGCAGCGGTGCGATTTTTTGTAAATGTTTTGTAGCAATTAATTCAAATAAATTTTCCCCTCACTTGTTTGGTTGGTTATCCCAGAAAGTTCGTGAGGGGATTTTTTTGCTAGTGCTGTTGCGTAGGGTTAAGAATTAGGAGTTTCCCCCAACCCTATTCCCCCCAACCCTATTCCCTTTCACTAAGAGGCCATTGCGACTTCAACCATTTGCTGTAAATCACCTTTTTGGTAAAGTTCAATCAGAATATCACTTCCACCAACGAATTCACCATTGATGTACACTTGGGGAATTGTTGGCCAGTTGGAGTATTCCTTGATTCCCTGACGAATTTCTGCATCTTCGAGAATGTCAAAAGTCTCGTAGGGAACTCCCAAAGTGTTGATAATTTGCACAACATTGTTAGAGAAGCCGCACATAGGCATTAACTTGCTTCCTTTCATGAAAACCATGATTTTGTTTTGCTGTACCAAGTTATCAATTCTTTCTTTAACTTCTGGTGTCATGATGTTTCCCTTTGATTATGGTATTTTGGTTCGTTAACCGGCATTTTAAGTTAGAAGCTGACGGTTAGTAATATAGCTAACGTGACTGAAAATGTTCATTAATATCTTCAGCAGTAAATTATCATCCATAACCGATGATTAATAGGTTATGAAGCGGCTGTTGCTTGCCAAGCTTCGGGAGTGTATGTTTTGAGTGCTAAAGCGTGAATCGCTTCGGTAGACATAGCTTGTTTCAACGCAGCGTACACCAACTGATGTTGTTGTACTAATCCCTTATCTGCGAATTGCGATGAAACTACACTTACTTGATAATGGTCACCACCGCCGGTCAAGTCTTGTACTTGAATCTGAGCATCTGGCAAAAGTGCCTTTATCATTTCTTCTACTTGTTGCGGACTTATCATCGCAATCCCTACAAATTAATTTATTTCTCTACACTTTATATATTATGTACAAATTTTAGACAATTTTAGATCGTACTAATCAATTATTCACTTACCAATCAATTACCTAAATGCTTAAAGAATTGTAGATAATTTAATCCTACCACCAGAAATTCAAAAGCCACCGCCAAAACTTTTAAAATTTAACGGTGGTATATTTAATGATTTTATGATGAGTATAAAAAACTTAGTTATTTTTTGGGTGAAGAAGCGTTACCACCGCTTCTAGGATAAGGAGAATCAACAAAACCCAATTCAAACAATTGTTGGTAAGCTTTTTTGCCTAACTCTCTGCTGGGATTCTGACTTTTGATAATTTGTACTAACAAGGGTACAGCTAATTCTGGTTTATTTTGCGCTCTGTTTACTAATGCTAACTGATAGGTAGCTTCATCTCGCATTTGAGCGGCAGATAAGGCTTTCTGACGCTGGGAATCAGCAACTCTATTGTCTATTCCGGCAAAACTAGAGTTTAGTTGCTGATAGAAGTTTGATAGCTGATTGAAAACTAAACGTGCTTCCTTGAGTTTAGTTTCGGCTAAAGCGTAATTTTGCGAAGAAACAGCATTACCAGCTTCAGACATCAAACGCTTTCCACCGTCAAGGCTTAAAACACTGCTTGTTTGTCCAGTGGGATTTATTGTATCAATACCATCTGGTTCTATCGGTTGTACAGGTTCTAAAGGTTGTACAGGTTGTACTTGCGTGCTACCACTGGGTAGTTTAACCTGAGCTAAACCAGGTGATACCAGGCTAAAACTTGCTATTACCGATAGTAAAGCAAGACTAATATTGGGAACAGTTAGAGCAAATTTCATGGGGATAAATACTTGGGACAACTAAACTGAACGGGGATAGAACTGAAGGGTATCTTAACTCTGTTTTGCTATGAAAACAAAGCAAAGCTACATACACTCTCATCTTTGATTTAGACTGAAAATCAAATCAACTGAGTTCCCACAGACACTACAGTCACGAAAATAGCTGTCATGAGTACGAATGCAAACTCTCCAGAAAACTTTCCGTCGAATATACCTACTAGTAGTTTAGGAATGATTATACAACGTGGTGGTGAAGAATTAGTCTTAGAGAAAATTCCAGACCGTTTTACAGTTCGTAGTAACACTAATATTCCGGTTCCACAATTAGCTCGAAATTTGTTAGGTAGTTGGCGTAGCAGTATTCCTACTTCCCGGTTAGAACTATTCAGGGTTGCTTCTACTAAGTTAGAGATGGCAATGTCCCAAGCACGGAGTTCGACAAATGTTGCTTTTGCCAGTCATGTTTACCAAATTAAAGGTAATCCTGGCACCTCAGTTTATCTGAGCGACCAAATGACGATTCAATTTGCTTCTTGGGTCGATAATACCAAAATTAACTCGATCGCCGCAAAGTTTGGTTTAGTTCTTGACAAACCTGTTGATGGTCTTCCTAATACTTTTGTATTCATTGTCGGTCAACAAGCTACACAAAATCCGATCAAAATTGCTAATCAGTTACAAGGATTATCTGAAATTTTAGCTAGCGAACCTAATATTATTATCCGTCAAGAATCTTATTACAAACCTCGCGACCCGCTTTATTTTCAACAATGGTATCTCAATCACAATGGTGGCAATCAATTGGCTCA
>JBHJOU010000923.1:0-9751 GCA_050329355.1 Rivularia sp. (in: cyanobacteria) | reverse complement strand
TAGAAAAACCTCTTAGAAGTCATTCTAAGACTACTGTGAAGCAGAAAGTAAACGCTGAAACTACAAATGTCCAGTTAAGTCTAGACTTAGGTAGTTTTGGGTAAGTTTTATAGAACGGTGTAGCCACAATTAATTTTGATCTAATCCACTGACTAAATCGATAGTAGCGCATCGTATAAACCACCCCAACTTCAGCCGTTAGGCAAGTTGGGATTTTGCCCCTAACTTTGCTCGGCTATCCCTCCCCATCCTGTAGAGGGATGGGAAATGTCGCCGAATTCGTTGATTAGCCTGCCCAAATCTAGCAGAGCATTCATAATCAAACAAAATTGCCTAATTTTGAGAAAGCGGCAACCGCTCGGACTTCTCGAAAACAACGGAGTGGCTCCTCACTCCTAACTACTTCGCAGCAGTCAATACTTCGCTTTTTGCTGTATTCAACTGCTTTGCGGTTTCAAAGAAGAATGCAACATTTTCTTCTGGTGTGGTGGGTAAAACACCGTGTCCGAGGTTAAGAATATGACCCCAGTTACCAGCTTTACGGACAGTATCGTGAATGCGATCGCGAATGAATTCTTGAGAACCGAACAGTACACCAGGATCAAGATTTCCCTGTACTTTCATTTCTTTACCCAATCTCATCCGCGCATCTGCCATGTCTACTGTCCAGTCTACACTGATGATGTCCGCACCAGATTTATTCATTCTTTCTAATAAACCCGCACTTCCACTGATCAGAAGAATTAATGGTGTGTCTGGATGGGTTTGCTTTACTTGCTCGAATACTCTTTTTTGATAAGGTAAAGCAAATGTTTCGTAATCTTGAGGACTTAATTGACCCGCCCAAGAATCAAACATTTGTACTACTTGAGCGCCACAATCAATTTGATAGCGGATGTAAGTGGCGATGGAATCTGATAGTTTTGATAATAGTTGGTGCAGTATGGCAGGTTCAGAAAAAGCCATATTCTTGATAATAGAATAGGTTTTAGAACCTTTTCCTTCTACTACATAAGCAGCTAAAGTCCACGGCGCACCGACAAAACCGAGTACTGTTGATTTATTGCCTACTTCTGCTCGTAACGATTGCAAAATTGTTTTGATGAATGGTAAAGATTCATCAGGTTGCAAAGGATGTAGACTATCAATTTGTTCTTGGGTACGAATAGGATTTTCAATAATAGGTCCTTTCCCTTCGGCAATATCCATCTCAATACCGATACCGGGCAAAGGAGTCACGATATCGGAGAACAAAATTACTCCGTCGGGTTGAAAGGCTTTCCAAGGTTGTAATGAAATTTCGATGGCAACTTCGGGAATTTCGGAACGCTGACGAAAGGAAGGGTATTTTTCCCTTAAATCGCGATAAGCTTTCATGTATCGTCCAGCCTGCCGCATCATCCACACGGGGGGACGTTCTACAATTTCTCCACGAGCGGCTCGGAGCAAATTAGGCGTGTTAGAAGAAACACCCATTAATAATTCATCCTAAATAACTAGTTTATTGGCATCTATGATGATTATTAGATTACCATTCTTTGATTGCGCTTTTTTGGGCTTTTTGTTTCAAAATATGAAGTTGTCAAGGATGATTTTTACAATTGCCAGGTAATTAAGTTGGTGAAAAATTTATTTTGATTATTTATGGTAGTGCGAGCTTCTGGCACGTTATTCTCAATCACTTATGGGTAGCTATTTTCAATTGATTAAAATACAATTAAATTAATAGTCAATTAAAGATTATCTGTCGTCTTTCCCTATTTCCCGGAAAAACGACCATCCTAATTACTAGAGACGCGGCTGCTGAACCAATGTCTCCCTCATCCCTTCACAACAAGTCTTCGAGAAAGACTACTTATTCATGCAGCCAAAATTAAAGCGTCTCTTGCGTGCTTTGTCGCGACAAGGATTGGATGTCACTTACAATAATTCGATTTACTCAATTCGCTTAAGTAATCATACTAATGCACCTGTCGCATCTGTTTTATTACCCGAAAGTTTTACTATAGAAGCGAAAGCCCTTAAACAATTAGCAAATCTTGCCAACGTTCATCATCTCGCAGGTGGTTATGTTTGTAAATGTCATGCTACACCGGACTTTCATCCGGGTGATGCTGGTATTGCCATTGGTTCGGTAGTACAGACTGTGAACATGGTAATTCCGGCTGCCACAGGTTCAGATATTAACTGTGGAATGCGCTTACACGTAGCAGATTTAACTGTTGATACATTTTTAGCAAAGCGCGATCGCTTTGTGGAATTGATGAAAGGCGATTATTTTTTCGGTACTCGCGATGTCACCATGTCAGGGTTAGCAATGCAGGCTTTATTTGAACATGGGGTTCCCGGTTGGTTGGATGCAATGTTGGATTTACCTACAGGAAGTGTAGCGAAATCAAATTTAGATCAGCTAGCCAAAGAAAGCGACAATATTTTCTTGGGTGGTTCAATGGCTGGTAATTGGCGACTTGCTCCAACGGAACTAGTACCTGATGATGGATTAGTGCGCGATGGTGGATTAGCTACTATCGGTGGTGGAAACCATTTTGTAGAAATTCAGCGCGTCGATAAAGTTGAAAATTCGGCTTTAGCTTACGCTTGGGGCATCAAAGAAGGACAAATTGCTTTTATGATTCATTCGGGTTCCCGTAATGTCGGTAAATATATTGGAGGAATGTGGCGAGATAAAGCTGTTGCAGCTTGGGAACCAGGAGTTAAATATCCTGTTAGTAAAATATTTCCGCTGTCAGTAAATTCTCATCCCGAATTAGTCGCAGGTTATTTAGAAGCTGAAGCTACTGCTGCAAACTATGGTTTTATCAATCGTTTGCTGTTAGCTGAGTTACTGCGTTTGCGTTTGCGGCAAGTCTACGGTGATCTAGAAGCGCCTTTAGTTTACGATTTACCGCATAACATAACGTTACCTGTAACTAGATCCAAAATCCAAAATCCAAAGTCTAAAATAACAGAGTGGATAACTCGTAAAGGTGCTTGTCCAACGGATCTAGGACAACCTGTAATTATTCCTGGTTCGATGGGTGCTTTTTCTTACTTATGTGTAGGAAAAGGCAATGAAGACTTTTGTAATTCTGCTTCTCACGGTGCGGGAAGATTACGTAGTCGATTTGAACTCAGCCGTGGAGGTGCAGCAAGCAAGACTGAAGAAGATTTGGGATTGACTGGAGTTGACTGTATTACTTTGCGGCAAGAAAGACGGATTGAAGAAGCACCAGCTGCTTACAAACCGATTGATTCAGTAATTGATGTGCAGGTAAAAGCGGGAATTATTGATGTTGTAGCGCGGTTGAGTCCGATTTTGACTTTTAAGGCTTAATACAATTAAACCAAATTCTCGATATATCACTCAAAATATGGGGAGACGGCCTGTACAGTGTGTATGCCGTCTCTACATAATACTTAGTACATTAATATACTGTAATCCTGTAGGATTTGATTAATAGTTTGTAACGGTAATTAATAAGTGCAGTCTCATGAAGCTAAAAAAATCTTTTTTTAAACAAGAAAGAGTATTATCTTTAATCTCTGTTCTATTACTTTTTATTAGTTTAATTTATTTGTCTCTTGGATTTTACGATTTACTTATAACTGAAAATCGTGCCTTTGATTTATTTTCACGATGGCAAGAACAACAATATATATATCGGGGAATTTATCCTTATGATGCAATGAAAGGTTCTCCAAATATTATTCCAGAGATTGGAGTAATAGATTCGGGTGGATATCCTCCTTGGGCATTTTTTACAGGATTTTTTTTATTTCCTCCGATTTCCTGGGAATTAACTCGTTTATATCATGTACTTTTAAATCTTTTCTCAATTCTGATTTTAGGAGTTTTTGCTTATCAAATTGGACTTGCTTATGGAAGGCATCAAGCATTATTTTCTTTAACTGCTAGTTTAGCCATTAGTAGTCATAAATCTACACTTGAAATGGGAAATTACGCAATTATAATTAACGCTTTATTAATTATGATGTTTTGGCTAATTCAAAGAAATAAAAATATTTGGGTTGGTTTAATATTTGGTGTTGCAATGGTTAAACCGAATATTTCAGCTTTGTATTTTTTTATATTGATAATTCAGAAACGTTTGCAAGCAATTTTAGCGTTTTTTCTTTATATAATCTTGGGTAGTATAAATATTTGGATAATTACTAAATTGACTCCTATTTATATGCTCGATAAAATATTTGGGCAGTCAAAATATTTTGCTGATAAAGGTTATTCCGGAATTCACCTTTTTACTACTTTGGGCTTTGACCCTAAACAAGCAACTTTATTTCTAGGGATAATAGGTATATTAGCAATTACTATTATAATTTATCTTTGTCGTAATTATTCGCTGTTAAATTTATTCGCTATTTGTTGTGTTATTGGTCGAATTTTTACTTATCATAGAATTTATGATAATCCTATGTTGATATTTTTGTTATTAGCTATTATTAAGATGACCTTTGAAAACACTAGTAAATTAAATGTGTTTTTTTTGAGTTTAGTCTCGTTAAGTTTATGGTTGCCAGCGATAGTTATCGATTTTGCTAACTTAGAATTTGTACAACTTATTATTTGGATAATTGCCTTAGGACATCTTTTAATTCAAGGTCGAAAAGCTTATTGTATAAGATAAATTTGCACTGTTTTCTACTTATTATGTTCTAAGATAAACACCGTTATTTCCGGACGCGAACTAAATCTTAAATGTAGTCCAGTCATACCTACACCTCGATTAGTATATTGAAACATTTCTCCTACTTTGTAAAGTCCCTCATAATATTTTTGACCCAAAGCCGGTAATAATGGTGGCTCTAAAAAAGGTACACGTATTTGTCCAGCATGGGAATGTCCAGATAGTTGTAAATCAAACCGATTTGTCATTGCACTGGTATCTGCAAAATCTGGTTCGTGTGCAAGTAAAATTGCTGCACCTGCTTGAGGTAACTGCTCTAATACCAAGTCTAAACGGTCTTTACCTACCCAAACATCATCTACACCTGCAATATGCAGCATGGCATGATCTCGCTTAACAGTGTAAACTTTATTAGCAAGATTAAGAATATCAGTTTGTGCTAAAACTTCGCTAATTTGTTTGGCATCTGCCCAATAGTCGTGATTACCTAATACTGCTACTGTTTGATGTGAAGCACTAAGTTGACCTAAAGTAGCTTTTAATTTAGGAATAAATTTAGCTTGCCGACGAGTGACAAAATCTCCGGTAATGGCAATTAAATCTGGTTTCTGCTGATTTACCAACCGAAAAATATGATTCAACCGCCGTTTTTTAGTTTGTTTGTCAACATGAATATCGCTGATTTGTACGATACGATAGCCGTTAAATTCCGATGCTAAATTTGGTAATTTTAACTGTACATAATTAACATCAATCCAATTCGGCTCAATCAAGTGGGCGTATAATAAAATCCAAATACTTGTAATAAAAATAAATTTAATAATAAATTTGATAAACTTGGTAAAACTTAACAATAACATTCGAGATTTTAAAAGGGTTTTGTGTTTCATTCATCCATTGTTCCTATTTCATCCGCAAAAAAGATAATTTTGATTAGACTTTTGAATTATTTTGAACAGTTTCCCTCATATAGTTACAATAAAGGTTTGGAGCTTCAGGAGTATCCGTTATGAGTCTTCCTATAGTAGCTATTATTGGTCGCCCGAACGTGGGCAAATCGACTATAGTTAATCGTTTAGCCAAACAGCAATCAGCTATCGTTCACGATGAACCCGGAGTGACGCGAGATCGTACTTACTTAAATGCAAATTGGTGCGATCGCGAATTTTTGGTAGTAGATACGGGTGGTTTGATATTCAACGACGATACGGAATTTTTACCGTTCATTCGTCAACAAGCAATGATAGCCTTAGCTGAAGCTAGTGCGGCTATTTTTGTAGTAGATGGACAAGCTGGTGCAACAGACGCAGACCAAGAAATTGCGGAATGGTTGCGGCATCAATCAGTACCAGTATTGCTTGCTGTGAATAAATGCGAATCTCCAGAACAGGGATTACTTCAAGCCGCCGATTTTTGGCAGTTAGGATTGGGTGAACCATTCGCTGTATCAGGAATTCATGGTAATGGTACAGGAGAATTGCTAGATGAATTAGTGAATTATCTGCCATCAAGTTCGGAAATTGTAGACAACAACGAGATCAAAGTCGCAATTATTGGACGACCAAATGTAGGGAAATCAAGTTTATTAAATTCTTTTGTTGGCAGTGAAAGAGCAATTGTTAGTCCAATTTCCGGTACTACTCGTGATGCAATCGATACCTTTATCGAACAAGATGGGCAAGTTTATCGCTTAATTGATACAGCAGGTATTAGAAGAAAGAAAAATATTGATTACGGTACCGAATTCTTTAGTATTAACCGTGCTTTTAAAGCAATTCGACGTTCCAATGTAGTTTTATTTGTCATAGATGCCCTTGATGGAATCACCGATCAAGACCAAAAATTAGCCGGAAGAATAATTGATGAAGGTAAAGCTTGCATCACAGTTGTAAATAAATGGGATGCAATTGAAAAAGATTCTTATACCATTTACGAGTACGAAAAACATCTATCAGGTAGACTGCATTTTTCCGAATGGTCAGAAACAATTTTTGTTAGCGCTTTAACAGGACAGCGTGTAATCAAAATATTAGATTTAGTTAATCAAGCCGTAGAACAACACAAACGTCGGGTAAGTACTTCAGTAATTAACGAAGTTTTAGAAGAAGCTGTCCGTTGGCATTCACCACCTGCTAGCCGTGGTGGAAAACAAGGAAGAATTTATTACGGAACTCAAGTTAGTACCGAACCTCCTACCATTGCTTTATTTGTCAACGATTCTAAACGTTTTAACGACAATTATCGTCGTTATATTGAGCGTCAATTCCGAGACCAATTAGGCTTTAGAGGTACTCCAATTCGTCTTTTATGGCGCAGTAAAAAAACTCGTGAAATGGAAAATGTGACTGCGAATAGAGCGACTAAGGTTTAAGCAGGTTAAAGGTCAATCGATTTTGGATTTTGGATTTTAGATTTTGGATTGACCGTTAAATTGTTAATTAGTCACCCTTTCTAGATAAGTGAGTGCTTAAGAGATAATCAGGATTAAATACATTGTATTTTTTATAGTTTCAGCAATTCGATATTACACCGAATCAAATAATTAATTATTTAATCCAAAATCCAAAATCTAAAATCTAAAATCTAAAATCTAATAACTCCTAACTCTGAAATGGATTTACTACGTTCCCTACCACTAGGACTTTACTTAGAACAACCGATAACTTGGCTGCATAAACTCGACCCGCGAGTTAAGCTCATATGGTTAATGAGTTTTTTAACTACTTACATTTTTGCTAATACTTTATGGCGAATAATGCTTGCTGCATTACTAATTTTTATCACATTAATTTCCGGGATTCCTCGGAGAGTGTGGCAGAAACAAATGGGTTATTTGCTATCAATTTGCTTTTTAGTTTTTATGATTACATCATTAACTCCTGATGGCATGGGAATTGATTATCAACCACGCTTACCTGAAAGTCAGCAAGTTGTAAATAAAGCATCTAATTCAGATAGTACGACAAATCCGATTTTATCGATATTTAATCCTCAAAATTCTCAAGAATATAATTATATATTGTTCGCAAAAGGACCGATAAGAATAACACGGCATTCCTTTGATTTGGCATTGCGTTTAAGTAGTATTTTTTTTACAGTTCTATACAGTACTACCTTATATTTACTAACAACTGCACCGGAAGAAATTACAGCCGGGATAGAAGATTTGATGCGGCCATTGAGGCGATTTAAAGTACCAGTGACCGAAATTGCTTTAACTTTAACTTTGTCTTTGCGCTTTATTCCTCTGGTTTTAGAAGAAATTCAAAATTTAGTCCGCTCGGTAATGACTAGGGCAATTAATTGGAAAAAATTGGGTTTAAAAGGAGCAGTCAAAGTATGGATGACCATCGCTGAGCGATTGTTACAAAATTTACTTTTGCGAGCGGAACAAATGGCTAATGGTATTGTAGTCCGGGGTTTTACTGGTCCGAATAAACACCGAGTTCAATGGCATAATTTACGTTTGAAAAGTTTTGATTGGCTGGCAATTTTAGGATTAATTATATTTTGGGGAGTGCGGTTCACGATTGGGAATGAAGTTAAGTGAGGAGTTAGGAGTGAGGAGTGAGGAGTGAGGAGTGAGGAGTTAGGAGTTAAGAAATTTAACCTTTAACCTTTAACCTTTAACCTTTAACCTTTAACCTTTAACCTTTAACCTTTGACCTTAAATCTTAAACCTTTATCCTAAATGATTACTGAACTTCAACCTTGGTATTGGCAAAAACTTCCTTTGGAGCAGCGTACTGGTAGTGATGTTTTTGCGAGTTTATTTGTTTCTAATTGCGATATCGCGACTCTTTTAGAAAGTCCTTACCCATTACCTCAAAAAAATCCCCAATTAGCTCGCTATTCGATTTGTGCTGGTAATCCCCGGATAATTGATGGTGTTCCTCAGTTGTGGACACCCGATTTAGGTGGAATATTACCTTTTCTTGAACAATTACTCGCAAAAAAAACCAAGGCTGATTCCTTTTATCCCCATCTGCCGTTTACTGGGGGTTGGTTGGGTTGGTTGGGTTATGATGTTGCTGGGGAAATTGAAGCGCTACCCAAGCTCAAATTTGATACTTTACCGTTTCCAGTCGCTTTTTGGTATGAACCAGAATGTTTTGCAGTTTTGGATCACTGGGAACAAGTTTTGTGGTTAGCTGCAAGCAGTACAAGACAACTTGATGATTTAGCTTCACAACTTCAACAAAAAAAACCCAATTCTTCCCATTCTTCCCATTCTCCACGTTCAATCCCGGATATACCCACCCTGCGATTACTTAGCTCTCAAGCTGATTATGAAGCGGCTGTTTTGCAAGCAAAAAAGTATATTCAAGCAGGGGATATTTTTCAAACTAATTTATCCGTCCGCTTTGAAACTCAAACATCTGCTTCGGGATGGGAAATTTATCAAGCTTTACAAAAAATTAATCCTTCCCCTTTTGCCAGCTATTTTAAGACTCCTTGGGGTGAAGTTGTTAGCTGTTCCCCCGAAAGATTAGTTCAATTATACGAAGGGCTTGCTCAAACTCGACCAATTGCGGGTACACGTAAGCGGGGTACGACTCCCGAAGAAGATTTGCAACTAGCACAAGAATTGCTCAGTGATCGCAAAGAACGAGCTGAACATATTATGCTCGTAGATTTGGAGCGGAATGATTTGGGAAGAATTTGTGAATGGGGAAGCGTCAAGGTAGATGAATTGCTGACGATTGAGCGTTACAGTCATGTAATGCATCTGGTTAGTAATATCAAAGGGGATTTCAGATGTAACGACTTTAAACAGAAGCATTTACAAAACAGATGTAGTGCAATCGATTTGATTCGTGCGATGTTTCCAGGTGGTACGATTACTGGTTGTCCCAAAGTTCGCTGTATGGAAATTATCGAAGAACTCGAACCTGTAAGACGCAGTTTATTTTATGGTTCCTGCGGCTATTTGGATCGAAGTGGTAATTTAGATTTAAATATCTTGATTCGTACTTTATTAGTGGCTCCACAAGTAAATAAGTCTTTTAACTCTCTTGTTCCATCTGACATTAAACCATATGATTTATCTAGCTCCATACCAGAGGTGAATCTAGATTACCCAACTCTTAATTCTGTTTGGGGAC
>JBHJOU010000138.1:0-8859 GCA_050329355.1 Rivularia sp. (in: cyanobacteria) | reverse complement strand
TTCTCATAAATTATACGGTGTCAATTCCGCTTTACGTTCAATTCGGCTTTTTCACCAAAATTCCGATCATGGTTTGATTCGTTTAATGATTTGGGAAAATCCAATTAATCAAGGTTTGGGTATCAGTTCGATGAAAGTCAAAGGAAATCGTTGGGCTACTACTTTAACGAATGATTGCTTAAATATTTTAAATCATGTTGAATCAGCAAAAGCTGCGGGTGAAATTATTAAATACACAAATCCTTCTTGGGAAGTTATCTATAACAAGGAAAGAAAAAGCCGTCCTTTTATAGATGAAATTGTCGGTGTACGAGAAATGTTGTTACTACAACCTTTAACCCGACAAGTTTTATTTCAAAGGTTTGGCTACAATTTACCTAATTACGGAAAAGTTAACCAAAATTCAACATTCAAAACCAGTCAATTTACTCATATGGGAATAATAGTTCAAGATGATAGTAAAGAGATTTTAAACTTTTACGAAGAAGCCTTGGGTTTATTGCGGGTTCGTGATGATGTAGAAACTAGTTATGAATCTTCTGTAGCCGGTAGAGAAATCTTTGATTTAGAGCCTGGGGAAAAGTTTCTTGTCACAGCTTTTGACGAACCGCGTTCTTCTATAACTGATTTTTTTGCTGCACGTTCTGGTAGACTTTATATTATTCGCTTTCCTGAATCTATTCAGCTAAAAACTCAATTTGAGAAAGCACAACCGGGATGTTTAGGAATGTGTTTATATACTTATCATGTATCTTTGATAGAAGATTATTTTCAAGGGATTCAGTCAAGTTCTGCGAAAAATATCACAGCTATTGAAAATAATGAGTTTGGAGAAAAGAGTTTTTCTTTTACAGCACCAGATGGTTATTTTTGGACTGTTCTCAGTTAAAAAATTATCAATTATTGACGTTTCAATGTCAAAAGTTGATGATTGAAATTTTTAAGTAGATGGGTAGATAAATTTAATCGCGATCGCAAGGGAGGAGAGAAGAGGTAATGAGCAACTGTCAACTGCCCACTGTCAACTGTTCCTGTTTGCGGTAATATTTAAAGGAATATTTCAGAAGATACTTGATAAAAGCTGCTTTTTAGTGCATTATGTGCCAATTAGATATTTACCTAATTTACTATCAAACCTGGAATGGCAGTTCATAACATCGTTTAGATAATTAAGCCGGAAACATCTAACCAACTTGAATCTCACAATGATGCTCGAATAAATCAGATAGATATACAATTGTCAGTGGTGCCTAAGTCTAATTTACACAGTTAAAGGTAGGGAAGCGAGATTAAGCAAAAATTAAATGCAAATTATTTGTTTATTTTGATTTTTATAGAACTCGTTTCTGCTTGTTATTTTCTTGAAAGCGCCACGATGAAATACCATGTACTAGAGAAAATTTTTAATAAACACAATGCACCGCGCAAATTTGAAAGCTTGGAGCTAGATAGTAATTTTTTTATTTTACATCTATCTAAGCAGGTGCAAAGTTTTGCTTATTATCCTCAAGAGGTAATTTTACAACAAGATGTCCGTCTTGGATTTCCGGAGTTTGTTGGACTTGAAGATGTGATGACATCTATCCTTAAAGGAGAACAGGAATTATTTGAATTAGAAGGTATTCACCGAGTTAGTGAAGAAAAAGGTGATTTTTATATAGATATATATATTGTCGGCGAACCTATTGAGAATAGATTAATTATTTTAATTGAAGATGTAAGCCATCGGATGCATCTGGAGCAAAAGTTAAATCAAAGAGTTAATGAAACTAACTTGCTCTCCAGTACTTTAGTTGCTTATAAAAATTACATGGATAAAGTGATTGCGTCAATGGCAGATGCATTGATTGTCACTAGTAAATCCGGAAAAATAAATAAGGTAAATCAAGCTACTGTAGAGTTATTAGGCTATAGAGAAGAAGAATTAATCGGTAAACAGATTTCTTTAGTAATAGATGATAATCAATTATTACAAAAAGCAATTCAACAACGTTCTTTATACAAAAAATATTTTCAAAATGTAGAAGTAGTTTGTCGAACTAAATCAAAAGAAAGAAAATTAATTGCTTTTTCTTGTTCGGTAATTAGCAAGCAAATTAATGGTGTAGAAGATATCGTTTATATTGGTCGAGATATTACTGCTAAAAAGCGTCGTCATCAGCGTAAAAGCGCTCAGTATGAAATCACCAAAATTTTATCAGAATCAATTAGTGTAAAACAAGCAATACCGCAAATTTTGCAGACAATTTGTGAAAGTTTGGGATGGGATTTGGGTGAATTATGGACTCCGAGTCAATATTTAAGTGCAAACCAGAAATCTTCGAGCAATTCTGTTTTAAGATGTGTAGAAATGTGGTCATCTCGAAGAGTTGACGTGCGCGAATTTGAAGCAGTTACTTGGCTAACAACTTTGACAAGTGGAGTTGGTTTAGCGGGTAAAATCTGGGAAACTCTTTCTCCTTTATGGTGTGAAGATATAGCCAATGATGATATTTGTCCGCGATTAAATCAGGTCGAAAAAACACAATTACACGCAGCTTTCGGGTTCCCCATTTTGCGTGAAAATAAAATTTTGGGAGTGATGATTTTTTTTAGTCGAGAGGTATCCTTTAAAGATGAAGATTTGCTGCAAATGATGGTTTCTATTGGTAGTCAAATCGCGCAGTTTCTACAACGGAAAGAAGCAGAATCAGCACTGTTAGAAAGTGAGGAAAGATATCGCGATTTATTTGAAAATGCTAATGACTTAATTCAATCGGTTAATCCTTATGGGCGTTTTTTATATGTTAATCGTGCTTGGAGGGAAACTTTAGGATATAGTAAAGCTGATGTGACAAAAATTAACGTATTTGATATTATCCATCCCGATTTTAAAAAGCGCTGTCGAGATGTTTTTTATCGCATCATCTCAATCGGTAATTTTGAACAGCTTCAAGCTGCATTTTTGACAAAAAATGGTCAAACCATCTTTTTAGAAGGAAATGTAAATTGTAAAATTGTTGAAGGTAAACCAACCGCTATCCGTGCTATATTTCGCGACGTTACTGCCAGAATATCGGCGGAAAAAGCATTACAACATCAACAAGAACAAACTGAACGTTTATTACTTAATATTTTACCAGTTAGCATCGCCAATCGTTTGAAACAAGGAGCGGGTATAATCGCCGATAATTTTGATGACGTGACAGTTTTATTTGCAGATATTGTCGGTTTTACTCAAATCGCCGCTTCGGTGAGTGCTACTACTTTAGTAAGTTTATTAAATCAAATTTTTTCCGTATTTGACCGTCTTTCGCTAAAATATGGCTTAGAAAAAATTAAAACCATCGGTGATGCCTATATGGTTGTTGGCGGTTTACCTACAAGAATGGATAACCATGCCCAAGCTGTTGCTTCAATGGCATTAGATATGCAAGATGCTATGATTGTTTTTAATCAAAGAAATAATTTAAATTTTAGTATTCGCATTGGAATTCATACTGGTTCCGTTGTCGCGGGAGTAATTGGACTGCAAAAATTTACTTATGATTTATGGGGAAATACGGTAAATATTGCCAACAGAATGGAATCTCATGGTTTAGCTGGAAAAATTCAGGTGACAGAAGATACTCGTAAGCGATTGTGTCAAGATTTTATTTTAGAAAAACGCGGTGAAATTTCTGTTAAAGGAAAAGGTAAAATGACTACTTATTTCTTGATTGGGAGAAAAGGGAGTAGGGAGTAGGGAGTAGATAATCACCTTAAATCAAATATTCTAAAAAACCAAATAAAAACCAAATAAAAACCAAATAATTAAAAATAAAATCTAAATTCATACTTAAATTCGGTACAACTCGTAGCATCCATATATCAAAATTAAATTATTGAGATCAGTCAAATTAGTATATGAGAGCAGGAGCAGTTTTTGTTGACTTAGCCTGCGTTTGTTTAAAACTGATAAATATACTCCCTATAGCCTATTCCCTATTGCCTATTCCCTATCTAAACAAATAATTAATTTAACAAATAAAACCCGATTCGGAGCAATTATGACTACACAAACAGCATCAATACCAGAAATTTATCAAGGTCAATTTGGCGAATTTACAATTACCAAAGATGACCGATTGGGTGTAATTATCTATCGTACAGGTTTAATGATAGCTGCACTGTGCTTTGCTATTGCTACGGCTTTAGTATTGCTTAATGATAATCCTAATTTACAACTAGTCACACCATTATATATTGGTTTCAGTCTTGGTCTCGGCGTTAGCTTATTAACCATTCATATTTATATGGTAGAGTTGCACAGACTATTACAAGTATTTTTGGCAATTGGTAGTATTTCTGCAATTATTTTTGGTTTCTCAAACAGTCAAACTTTAGCAGAAACAGTTTACAATTATCCTTTAACCATATTAGGAATTGGTTTTAGTTTTGCAGCTTTAACGGGTATTTATTTCAAAGAAGCTTTTTGTTTCAATCGTTTAGAAACCAAACTACTTACTCCCATAGTTCCCTTACTACTTTTAGGACACATGATCAACATTCTCCCTGTAGAAGTAGAAAAAGTTTTATTAGCAGTTTGGGCTGTATTTTTTCTGGTTTTCGCTATTCGCAAAGCTATACAAGCAATTCCCCCAGATATTGGAGATAAATCTGTATTTGAATACCTAAAAGGTCAAAGGTTAAAGGTCAAAAGTAATAGGTAATAGGTAATAGGGAAGAGGCAACTGTCCACTGTCAACTGTCAACTGTCAACTGTCCACTGTCCACTGTCAATTAATCTCCTCTTTTTGGGAATACTAAACCAGTAGGGATGAGGATATAAGGGTGAGAGAAGAACGTGGATATTGGTTGGCTTGGTCGCAAGTTTCGGGAATTGGACCAGTGCTGCTGCAAAGATTATATCAACATTTTGGTTCGTCGAAAACTGCTTGGGAAGCAAATTCTTCTCATTTGGGAGAAGTTGAAGGTTTTGGTTATCAAACTTTACAAAAAGTACTCCAACAACGTTCCCAAATAAACCCAGAACAGTTTCTCAAGCAACACGAACAAGATAATCCCAATTTCTGGACACCCGCAGATGCAGAATATCCCCGGTTGTTGCGAGAAACTCCTAGTCCTCCACCTGTACTGTACTATAGCGGTAAGATAGAATTACAAGAAAATTTAGCACAAAAACCCCTTGTTGCCATAGTAGGAACTCGTCAACCAACAGAATACGGTATCCGTTGGACGCGCCGTATTAGTACCGCTTTAGTAGAAAATGGTTTTACGGTGGTTTCTGGTTTAGCAGAAGGAATTGATACCGTTTCTCACTCCGCAGCAATTAAAGCTGGAGGGCGTACCATAGCTGCTTTGGGAACTGGTGTAGATATAGTATATCCCGCAAAAAATCAGGAACTATACAAACAGATTATAAATCAAGGTTTTGTTCTGAGTGAATATCCCGCAAAAACTGCACCCCATCGTACTCATTTTCCCCGACGTAACCGGATTATTGCGGGTTTATCTCGCGCTGTATTAGTCATGGAAGCACCGCAAAAATCCGGGGCTTTAATTACAGCCGACTACGCAAATGAATTTGGTAGAGATGTTTACGCATTACCGGGAAGACTCGATGATTTTTCCTCCCAAGGATGCTTGAAGTTAGTCTCTCAAGGTGCTACTCCAATTCTTAAGGAACTAGATGAGTTACTCAAAATGCTCGGTGCGATTCCTCAAGTTGCGAATATCAAGAATTTAACGGATGTAGAGAAGCCGTTACCAGATTTACCACCGGAATTATATCGAGTAATGCAAACAATTTCTTCGGAATCTTTACCTTTTGATTTGATTATTCAACAAACCCAAATGCCAGCGTCAGCAGTTTCTAGCGCTTTGTTGCAGTTGGAATTAATGGGGTTAATTTCCCAACTTCCAGGAATGCGATATCAAAGGAATTGACACAGAGGATGCAATGGGAGCAAACTATCGAATTTTTGTGGCTAGGTTTGTTGCCTTAGAATAGACCTCAAAGGAGATTATTTAGGTTACTATCGCTACTGAATCGGCGATTATACGGTCATCTATACAGTAGACGATGAATTGGCACAAGTATACGTTCTAGCAATCGCTCACCGTAGCGAAGCATATGAATCATGAAAGTGAATTTGTTCTGTTAACTTCAAAAATTATCTTTCATCCCTCGTAATCGCGCAAAAGTCTGCACCGAATCTCTACTATTTGTAGCCAATTGTAATGCTGGTTCTTCCCATCTCAAAAACGGATTGGTGTGTTTTTCAACTCCCAACAATGAGGGTACGGTAGCTTCTTGACGACTACGATGTGCTTTTACTTGCTCAAATCGCTGCTGAAGCTCCGGGTTTTCACTCTCTACAGTTAAAGCAAATTTTAAATTATTCAAAGTATACTCGTGAGCGCACCACACCCTTGTATTATCAGGTAAAGCCCGGATTTTACTCAGGGAATTTACCATGTCTTCTGGTGTTCCTTCAAACAAGCGTCCACAACCACCAGCAAATAAAGTATCACCGCAAAATAATTCTCCTGTCTCTTGCGAATTTTCCGGAGGGAAGTAGTAAGCTATATGAGCGCGAGTATGCCCCGGAACAAACAAAACCTCTCCGGTGCGATGGGAAAAACAAACGCGATCCCCATCTTCTAAAAAGACTTGTTGTCCTGGAATTCTACCTTTATCAAAACTTCCACCATAAACTTTGAGTTCTGGAAACTTCTCAATTAATTGTTGATTCCCACCTACATGGTCGTAATGATGGTGAGTATTAAATATTGCCACTAATTCGGCTTTGAGTTCGTGAAGTTTTGTTAAAATAGGTTTTGCTTCCGCTGGATCAACTACAGCAGCAATATTTTGTTTATGCTCGTAGAGCAAAAATATATAATTATCTGAAAGTGCGCTGATGCGAAATACTTGCATAACTATAGCCTCTGATTTATTCACCCCAGCATCAGTTTAGCGAATTATATCAAATCCGTTAGCATCGGAATTATATATTTGTACAGCTTTGACACGCAAAGTTTTTTTTAACTATAGCAATCCTATTTGTATGTATCGAAATCACGGTGTTCAGATCCCCGACTTCTTCAAGAAGTCGGGGATCTAAATTAAATTCTCGTAAAAACCCGACTTCTATGATTACCTCTTCGGTGTATTAAACAAAGTTAGCAGAACCAAATAATGGTAAAAACGCATTACTAATCAAAGAACTTTCGCCTTCAGTTGTCACTAAAACGTCTAGCAAATTACCTGAGATATCATTAAATGAGGGTAGAATACCAATAATTTGTTTATCAGAAACTGAGGTCAAAGTTACTAATTCATCCCCAATTTTAACGCTGGTATTACTCAAATCTCCACCAAAATTTTCGCCACCGATAATAAATAAATTACCACCTGTTGCAGGCGCTCTCCAAGGGAAAATATCATAAGCAGTAGCACCACTTACAGTAATATCATTGGGAGTTGAAACATCTATTTTACTACCACTTAAGTTAATGCCTACTATAGCTCCTCCGGGACCTGTTAATATATCTAAGGCTTTGGATTGGGAATCTAAAACTTCTTGATTGACAACTTGGGTACCATCGCTCGATAAAGTGACATTGAATGATTCTCCATTCCATTTTTGAGTAATTAAATTACCTCGCATTTGTCCACCGAAGGTATTTGCACGATACTCATCAATACCGTTAGTAGATGCGGGAAAAGTTGTTAATGGTGCAATATGAACACCTGGAATAGTCGGTTCTTTGTCACTGTAGTAAACATTCTGACGGGGATCTTCTTGTCCGCGATTTCGATTTGGATGACCGTAATACCCGTTTTCTACAATCAGATTTAATTCATCTGGTGCGTTTTTAACTGGAATTTGGGTTGTAGCGGAAGTCGATACATCCCCAAATCCACCATTCGGACCATTATCTGTAGCATACATTAATCCTTGAGTAGTCCAAACTAAATCAAAAGAATTACGTAGGCCGCTAGCATATACAGATACATCAACTCCAGGAACTACCTTTGCAACATCTCCAAATACCTGACTGATTGCAGGATCGAATGTTAATCCTTGTGGAGGCTGAAAATCAGCAGGTAATTGATATTTAATTTCACCATTGAAATTAGGTTTGGTAATTTCTGCTTTTAAAATCGCAGCAGCAAATGGAGATTCAGGAATTCCACCAATTTTAGCTGCCGGTATACCTGCATTTGTATTACCACCAACCGCAATATATAAATTACCTTCGTTGTCAAAGGTCATACTATTAACACCGTGGTCGTGATTGGAAACTGGTAATCCAGTGATTAATGGCTGAATGGTAGAAAATAGTGGTCCTTCTAATATTGATACTTGTCCGCTGTAGGGTGATAATTCAGTTACTGGAAAATCTGATCCGCCATTAGCATACAGCTTGTTATGAGATACATAGATACTAGGGGAGTCAGAAGTATCGTATGGGTTAAATGCGATACCTAGTATATTATTATTAGATACTCCCTTCAAGGTGTTTATGGTTTGTGTATTGATGACGTTGTAATTTTGATCAAAAGTATATGCTTTAATTTCACCTGAATATGAACCAACATACAGTCTGTGGTCTGGTCCCCAAGCTGCTGCTGTTGGTTGGGACATCGTTGCAACTGTTTTTTTGTTAAAGTCAATAGTAACGATATCGTTATCACCGACAAAAACTGGAATGTTAGGCAAGTTGAGGCTATTGTAGTCATTATCAAGACTACTGATAGTATGTAGAATATTTACAGTTTGATTTCCCTGTGTAAGATTATCATCTACAGCCTTAACAGTTATGGTTTGAGGTATATTCCAATTATTTGCAGTAAAAGTAATGCTATTA
>JBHJOU010000741.1:0-3903 GCA_050329355.1 Rivularia sp. (in: cyanobacteria) | reverse complement strand
ATGTAGTCTATTAAGCTAACTATTATAGGCAATCATGGTTTATTGTATACGTCAAAAACAAATTCCTTGCTACTAAATGCCGCCGATATAGTAAAAATTCAGCCATTTGACAATTAATTACGTCAAGGAAATGGAGATTTTACCCCATATAAAACGTCTTGTTTTTAGAGAGGGTATTAAACTCCCTAACTTTGTAAAAAAAACAAATGTCTTAGGACTTTTACTGTTTAACACAAAGTAGCTAAAAATACACGTAAATACAATATATGCTTTCAATTATTTAACGGCCGTCTCCCGGTTAATACCAGGATGCAATCGTATACAGATAATGCTATTTTCTCTATAAATTTTTGTATTATGACCTTATTACAACTACCTCGCATCGGTAAGGAAAAAGATGCACGTACCGTAGGAAAAAGCTACCAATCTATATTCTTAATCGTATTAACCTTATTGTTGACTAGTGGAATACTCAGTCGATTAGCATACTTACAAGTAGTTAAAGGAGAAAGCTTCAAAAAACGAGCGCAAGATAATCGGATTCGCTTGATTCTCCGTCAGCCAGAACGAGGTAATATTTACGATCGAAATGGCAAGCTGTTAGCTACAACTCGCTATCCCCATTCAGTATATTTGTGGCCTATGGCTCATGAAAAAGAAGAGACATGGAACACAATCGGTCCGCGTTTATCTCAAATCCTTGGTATACCCCAAAAAGAAATTGAAGAGAAATTAACAGAAGCTGGACCAAACTCCTCCTCCTTAGTCAGAATTGCTCGTGATATCAACCTGGGACAAATTACGGCTTTAAAAGAGTACGAAAGCGAGCTACCAGGTGTAGAAATTAACAGAGAAGCCGTTCGCTACTATCCTCATGGCGCACAATTAGCTCACGCTATCGGTTATACCCGCGAACTCACCGCAGAACAGTTAGCCGAGAAGAAGAAAGACGGCTACCGTTTGGGAGATGTTATTGGACAGATGGGTGTAGAAAAAGCATTTGAAACTACGCTCAGGGGAGAATGGGGCGGTCAACAGGTGGAAGTTGATGGTAAAGGTCGTCCCTTAAGAACATTAGGTGTAAAACAAGCAAAACCCGGTCAAGATATTAAATTAACCATAGATATAGATTTACAAAAAGCTGCTTACAAAGCCTTGCAAGGACAAACCGGCACAATTATCGCCATGCATCCGGAGAACGGAGGGATTTTAGCAATGGTATCTAATCCGGCATTTGATCCCAATGTCTTTTCTAAGCAAAAACCCTCACCTAAAGAGTTAGAAGCAATACTTTTAGGTAAAAACCATCCCATGCTCAATCGCGCCTTCAGAGCTTATCCTCCTGCAAGTACTTTTAAAGTTGTTACTATTGCAGCAGGTTTAGAATCAGGTAAATTTGCGCCGAATACAGTGCTACAAACTTATGGTTATCGAATTTTCGGCGGACACCGATTTAACGAATGGAACCATGCTGGATTTGGTCCTTTAGGATTTACCGGAGCTTTAGCTATGAGTAGCGATACATTCTTTTATCAAGTAGGTGCGAGAGTCGGGGGTGAACAATTAATCAAATGGACTAAAAAATTTGGATTTGGCTCACAAACAGGTTCGGAATTTTCCTTTAACGAATCCAGAGGTTTTGTACCCGATAACGCTTATCAACGAAAATTATGGAAGCGCGATTGGACGGTAGGTGATTCTGTTAATATGTCAATTGGTCAAGGAGCCTTACTGACTACACCTTTACAAGTAACTCGAATGTTCGCCATACCTGCAAATGGTGGCTATTTAGTCAAGCCCCACATTCTCAAAGACAACGAAGAAGCTAAAACCTGGCGAGAATCCATCGGGATGAAACCAACAACTGTAAATATTCTTCGTAAAGGATTGCGAGAAGTAATTACAAATGGCACCGCTAAATCAATGAATTCGCCGACAATTCCTCCCATGGCTGGTAAAACCGGAACTGCTGAAGCATGGAGATCCAATCGCGTCAAAGCCAATCACGCTTGGTTTGGTGGCTATGCACCTGCTGACAAACCGGAAATAGTCGTATTAGCATTCGCTGAACACTCTGGGGATGGTGGTGGTGCAGTCGCAGCACCAATGGTAAAACAAGTTATGGAAGATTACTTCCAAAGAAAATATCCCGGTAAATATCAAAAACCTGAAGTTGAAGCGAAAAAGACTCAGTGATAAGTATGGTATGTGGTCTGCCACATTAATTTTGAGCGGTTGTAGAGCGAGTCATAGGCAAGTCCCCCCATGACCCGCTCTACATAGTTTCGGCAATAATCGAACCCGTCAGAATAAATCAAAAAGACTACTACGTCTTAATTTATTTTAACTTGAAATTTGAAAATCCCTTATAAGTGAAGGCTGTTCAGGTAATTCTTTTTTTACCACTGAATCTGTTGCCGTTTGCCAAAACTTTGGAGGGGAAAACAGCGAATAAACGCGATCGCCAAGCAAAATTTGGCAAAACCATAAGAACAGAAATGCAAAATGTAACGGAATGCAAAGTATAATGAAAACTACGAAATGTTGAAAAATATTAAATAAAGTTTGGTAAATGCGAGTAGCTATCGCCGGAGCAGGCTTGGCAGGGCTTTCCTGTGCCAAATATCTAATCGATCAAGGTCATACTCCCGTAGTCTTGGAAAGCCGAGACGTATTGGGTGGTTTAGTAGCAGCGTGGAAAGATAATGACGGCGACTGGTATGAAACTGGGCTGCACGTATTTTTTGGGGCTTATCCCAATATGTTGCAATTACTCAAAGAACTCGGTATTGAAGACCGTTTGCAGTGGAAAAAACACACAATGATCTTCAACCAACCCGAAAAGCCAGGTACTTACAGTCGCTTTGATTTTCCGAATTTGCCAGCACCGTTAAATGGAATTGTGGCAATTCTGAGAAATAACGATATGTTGACCTGGGGTGAAAAAATTGAGTTAGCCAAAGGATTAGTCCCGGCTATGCTCCGGGGTCAGAAATATGTTGACTCCACAGATAAATATACTTTTTCCGAATGGCTTAAGCTTCAAGGAGTCAGCGAGGAAGTACAGCAAGATATTTTTATTGCTGCTTCTAAATCGTTAAATTTTATTAATCCTTCGGAAATATCAGCCGTTGTGCTGTTGACCGCTCTCAATCGCTTCCTCAAGCAAAAAGACGGCTCCAAGATGGCTTTTTTAGATGGTTCTCCTACCGAACGTCTTTGTCAACCACTGGTAGATTATATTCAAGCTGGTGGTGGATTCGTAAAGATAAATGCGCCTTTGAAAGAAATTTTGCTCAACCCAGATGGTAGCGTCAAAGGATTTTTGATGCGTGGTTTGCATGGAGCATCCGACTATATTGAAACTGCCGATGCTTATGTGTCAGCAATGCCGGTTGATGTGATCAAAGTTATGCTACCAGAACCTTGGAAGGATATAGAATGCTTCCAAAAACTGGATGGATTAGAAGGAGTGCCAGTAATTAACATTCAGCTGTGGTTTGACCGTAAACTTACAGATATTGACCAATTATTATTTTCGCGATCGCCAATTTTGAACGTTTATGCCGACATGAGCAACACTTGTCGCGAATATAGTGACCCAAACCGTTCTATGCTGGAGTTAGTTCTTGCACCCGCTCAAGATTGGATTGATAAATCGGATGCGGAAATACTGCAAGTAACTCTTGCCGAATTGTCCAAGTTATTTCCTCAACACTTCGGTTCGTCCAATCCAGCAAAGTTACTGAAACATCATGTGGTGAAAACACCGCGTTCAGTTTACAGAGCGACTCCAGGTCGTCAGGAATACCGTCCTTCACAAGTTACTCCCATCTCTAATTTTTATTTGAGTGGCAGCTACACCATGCAACCGTTTTTAGGAAGTATGGAAGGAGCAGTACT
>JBHJOU010000279.1:0-5863 GCA_050329355.1 Rivularia sp. (in: cyanobacteria) | reverse complement strand
TCCGTTCGGCAGAATTGTAAGTTTGCGGTAAATTTGTATAACTGTCTTTAATTTCAGACAAAGCCGCAAAAAAGTCTTCTCTACCTCTAAAACCTTCCAAACGCTTTCGTACAATGCCGTTTTGAATTAATAACAAAGTTGGAAGTGTTTTTAATCGATAGGTAGTAGAAAGTTTAAAATTATCATCAGCGTTAACATCAACTAACTTGATTTCTTCGCCACATTGAGATTTAAATTGCAATAATAAAGGCTTTATGATGTGGCACAGACCACACCAAGGTGCTCCAAAATTGACTAAAACTGGAACTTGAGATTCTAAAACTTCTTTTGTAAATGTCCGTTCACTAACCGACAACACCATGACGCCTCTCGAACTTAATGGTTTTCATCTTATCTTCGATCAAACTAGCCATAATCACACCCGCCGTTTCTTGTCAGCAGTTATTTCCATGACTTTCTTACAGATATCCTAAAGGAATATTACTTCCCTCCAGGTCACGTCTATTTTTTTATCCTCCGGGTGCGTTACTTCTTTCAATGTCGGGGTGATAAGCCACTCTATAAAGGCTTGGAAGCCTTGTTCACGCAGTCGCTGACATTGCATTTGTTATCTAGTTCTGACAAAAAAAGTTACAGATGGCTGTTTGATTTTTTTAATTTCGATCAAAACTGTCGTCATCCAATATAACCTTCCCACGGGAAAAGGGGGCGTTAACTTGGTTAGACAGATGGTCAAATACACTAGCTATTACTATTTAATCTCCACTTTGCCAAAAAAACACCCTACAAAAAAATAGTTGTTTGAATTTATCCTACATGGAATTGGTCTTGAAACTCGAATATCTTTGCGCCCCAATGCTTTTGGTGTATGTCTTTGGAAAAATCATAGTTCACCATTGTACCCTACTAGTTAAGCTGAATAGAAAGGGGTGAGACCACCAAAATAAAAGCACAAATACTGCAACTCCTAGATAAGCAGGACGAAAAAATTCCTCAGCTTTGAGAGATTGACGACCATCGAAAATTGCCGCAAAAGGAATCACGCTAGTGCGTTGCTTAGCTTTTTCAAAAGCTTCACCATAACGGGAATGCAAACGGCGATCGCCATGCCAAACAGCAAACAAATGGTGTAATACTAAGCCGATAGAGGTGAATAGTGTAAAAGTAGTACCGATCCACAAAGTATGAGCAATGCACCAAATTACTTGCCCTACCATTTGGGGATGGCGGGTAATACGAATAATTCCGGTTTCATAAAGGTGAACTTGAGGTTTGGAGATAGCAGCAACTTCCAGTAGATTAAATGTGGCAGGATATAAAAATAAAAAAGAAATTGCCGATAATACCCAAACAAGTGTCTGTATTCCAGGCACATTTTGTACCTGCCACAGTTGTAACCCATCATAACGATGGTTAAAAAAGTAAATAATTAATATTACAGCTAAAACCAAGCTGACAAGTGCAAATAAAACTCGGTAAAGCCTTGCTCCAATGAGTTTTTCTGCTTTTTCGCGCAGGGCTGCTCCTCCACTGTGAGCAATAGCAAAAGTCAATAATAGTCCCAGCATGACAAAATGAGTGGAGGTAAACCAACTCGATACAGGCACAATAGTATACATAGTTCAACAAAGAATACAGCAAATTAAATTCAGTACAACCAATACCACAAAGTTCTGCGGAGGAGGATTTTGGTCAAGATGTTGTGCTACTGTCTTTTCGGGTAATGCCTAAGTAATTTAATACGCATTGTTATATCCATGCCTAGTAAAAAAAGCAATGAAAGCCCGAATGTTGCCAAAACTGCTCCTTTCAATTTCGTGGGTTGAGCCTTATGTCTGACCTTCCTTTTACTTTAGATCAGTTACGCATCCTCAAAGCAATTGCCGCAGAAGGGAGTTTCAAGCGTGCTGCTGACAGCCTCTATGTCTCCCAACCAGCGGTAAGTTTGCAAGTGCAAAACCTAGAAAGACAACTGGATGTTCCTTTATTCGACCGTGGAGGTCGTCGGGCGCAGTTGACTGAAGCGGGACACTTACTTTTGAGTTATGGAGAAAAAATTCTCAGTCTGTGTCAAGAAACTTGTCGCGCTATCGATGATTTGCAAAATCTCCAAGGTGGTACTTTAATTGTCGGTGCTTCTCAAACAACCGGGACTTATCTTTTGCCTCGGATGATTGGAATGTTCCGCCAAAAATATCCAGATGTGTCGGTGCAATTACACGTTCATTCCACACGTCGCACTGCTTGGAGTGTAGTTAACGGACAAGTTGATTTGGCAATTATCGGCGGTGAAATTCCTGGAGAATTAACGGATTCATTGGAAAAGATTCCTTATGCGGAGGATGAGTTGGCATTAATTTTACCCGTATCTCATCCATTTGCAAAACTGGAAACTATCCAAAAAGAAGACCTATACAAATTGCAATTCATTGCCTTAGATTCCCAATCTACTATCCGTAAAGTCATAGATCAAGTACTCACACGCCACGATATTGACACGCGGCGCTTAAAAGTTGAAATGGAACTTAATTCTATTGAAGCAATTAAAAACGCCGTACAATCCTGCCTTGGTGCCGCCTTTGTCTCAACTAGCGCCATCGCTAAAGAGTTACAAATGGGAATGCTTCACTTTACCCCGATTAACAATGTGGTCGTTAAACGGACGCTGTGGTTGATTTTTAATCCCAATCGCTACAAGTCCAAAGCCGCTGAAGCTTTTAGTAAAGAAATACTGCCTCAGTTTGCCGCACCTGGGTGGCATATAGATATGTTAAAATCATCACATACTCCCTTGTCCGTGAATGGTTTAGAAGTACAGGCATCCAACTTTAACGAAACCTAAAGTTATGTCACTAGTCTTTTGTCATAGTTATAACGGGGAAAAGTTTCCGCCTCTGTTACTACGACAAAAATAATTACACCAATTACACCAAAATAGAAGATTAACTCTTGTTAAGTGAAGAAAATCATGTGTAAATATTTCTGTCGGATTACTTAAATAGGACTTGACTGTTTGACTAACTGACAAATTGCTCATGACTTGTGACAAACAATGGAAATTTACTGTACTCGTCCCCAGTGTCCCCGTCCCCAGAACCATTTTGTCGATTTAGATAATGATGCGACTCTGAGAACCGCACAGCAAAAATACTGTACCGCTTGTGGGATGCCTTTAATTTTAGCCGGACGTTATTTACCGATCAAGCTGCTTGGAAGAGGGGGTTTCGGAGCAGCATTTTTGTCACGCGATCGCTATACTCCCGGAATGCGACAATGTGTAGTCAAACAGTTTCTCCCAGCCGGAAATTTGAGTGCAACTCAACTAAAATTAGCTCAAGATTTATTTGAAAGAGAAGCTGTAGTTTTAGAGGAAATTGGCTCCCAACACGACCAAATTCCCAACTTATTCGCTTTTTTCCCGGTTATAGTTCCTGGCTTAAAGCCAAAGGAAGAAGAGCAATTTTTTTATCTGGTACAGGAATATATTGATGGAGAAAATTTAGAAGAAGAATTAACTCGTAAGGGTAAATTTTCGGAATCAGATGTGTTATTTCTACTACGTTCGATTCTTCCGGTACTGCAATTTGTCCACAGTAAAGGAATTATCCACCGGGACATCAAACCTTCTAATATCATGCGCCATCGGAATGGTAAGCTGTTCCTACTAGACTTTGGCGCAGTCAAGCAAGTTACGAACAGCCCTAGTGAGTCTGGGAATTCTTCTACTGGTATTTATTCTTTAGGATTTGCTCCACCAGAACAAATGTCTGGAGGAAAAGTATTTCCTTCTACGGATTTATATGCTTTGGCTGTAACTGTTGTTTTGCTGTTAACCGGAGAAAAGGATGCAACCCAACTATTTGATGCTTACAGCAATCAGTTACAATGGCAAGATCAGGTAAGTGTTAGTTCTCAACTTGCCCAAATTTTAGATAAAATGCTCCTGAGTGCGCCAAATCAACGTTTTCAATCGGCAACAGAAGTTTTAGAAGCTTTTGATTCTTCCGCACAACCAATACCCGATACTTCACTAAATTACAATCAGCCACAAGTAATATCACAACCACCACCTACACCAGTTCCCCAACCATCAACACAGCCTAGTACTCCAGTATCACAATTCTCTACACTGGAATTATTGGCTGGTTCGGCTTTTAGTGGATTTGAAGGGGCTTTAATTTCCATAGCATTGTTAAGTCTACTCAAATCACCTGGTGTTACTTTTGTGATTTCAGTTGTTGTTTTAGGGATATTAATATTTGCTCAAACGAAACGATGGATTGAAAAGTGGGATTTAGTAATTATTTCCGCCATAACTTTATTAATTATATTTTTTGTCCGCTTGTTACAAGGTGGACTTGTTATTCAGCAAATAGTTTTTATCTCTTTAGCAGCAAGTTTAGTCGCTGTTGCGTTCACTTCACTATTTCGCCTGATCTATAAAATATTATCTCTAATTTTGTAACAAACATTCAAAAATTATTTAGCTTTAATTCAATTAAAAAAGATTACATAAAAATTAATCTTTGTTAAAGAAACGGTTAAGTCAGCTATCGATAATGGCTGCAAGATTTATTTATTTGCAATCTATACTCTTGAATCTCGAAACGGTATCGGGATAGATTATTATTGACTCATATATTGTATTTTTAACAAAAGTTTTCATCGCCAAAAAATCAATTTTTAGTCATAGGATTAACTAAAATTATGCTTACTAAATCGTTTTTATCTGTAGACAAACCAGATTTTTTATTTATCGAATCACGTTACAACTAAGCTTTGCTACTAATAGCAATCAAAGCAAATTCTACAGAGTTAAAATTCTTATTCTCTAAAAAATCAATAGCTATATTTATATGTCACAAAAAAACGAGACGGCGGTTTTAGTTTTAGCCCTAGCAATTACACTCGGTTTAATCGGTGGAGTCTATTGGTGGTTGGCTAGAAACTATGATATTACACTCGGTTCTATCAGCAATAATCAATCTCAGCCCAAATCTCAGCCAAATCTGCAATCTAATCAAGAAAATTTTGCTTCTGTAAAAGAAGTTCCTTCTGGTTTATTTACCTATGGCGGTAGTACTACATGGGCTCCGATTCGTAAAGACGTTGACTCTGAGATCATAAAAACTTTTCCTCAATTTCAACTGCGTTATACCAACCCAACTACAGGGAATCCAGGTTCTGGTACTGGTATTCGGATGCTGTTGAACAATCAGTTGGCTTTTTCCCAATCTTCGCGAAGTGTGAAAGATCAAGAATACCAACAAGCAGAACAACGGGGTTTTAAACTTGAAGAAATTCCCGTTGCAATTGATGGAATCGCGATCGCGGTTAATCCTGGTTTAAATATTCCCGGACTTACTTTAGCTCAAATCAAAGATATTTACACTGGTAAAATAACTAATTGGCAACAAGTTGGTGGAGAAAATTTAGCCATTAAACCTTATTCTCGCCGTCTATCAGAAGGGGGTACTGTAGAATTTTTTAATGAGAATGTCTTAGGTAGTGAAAAATTTGGTAACAATGTCGAATTCACTCTCGATACGACTGACGGTTTAAGGAAAGTGGCACAAAATAAGGGTGGTATTTATTACGCTTCTGCACCTGAAGTGGTTGGACAATGCGCTATCAAACCTTTACCAATAGGAGTAACATCAAACAAATTCGTGACACCCTATATAAAACCATTAATTGAGCCTTCCAATTGTCCGCAACAGCGCAACCAACTGAATGCTCAAGCCTTTAAAAGCGGTGAATATCCAATTACTCGACGGCAATTTGTAGTTGTGAAAAGAAATGGTCAAATTGACGAACAAGCAGGTGTTGCTTACGCTAAGTTACTACTTACAGAGCAAGGTCA
>JBHJOU010000883.1:0-4714 GCA_050329355.1 Rivularia sp. (in: cyanobacteria) | reverse complement strand
AACGATATATTTCCTCAAGAATGGCAAGTTATTTCGGTAATGCTGTTATCAGGGGAAACTGATTTTTTGAACGATGTAGATTTATTGATTCCCTCAGATGTTTCTGGTTTAGAAGCAGATGTATTAGCCCAAACTTGGTTAATAGAAGAAATGTTTGTCTGTAATTTAGTTAAGCCAGTAGGTAAGCGATTATCTCGCAATGTTTACGATTTATTATTAAGTGTGGGGGATTATCATCATCAAATTATTGATCAACCACCTACAGTATCAGAAATAGAATTTTCTGGGTTAAAAATTGGAACTAAAAAAGCCATAGAAAACTTGGAAATTATTAATTTTCATCAACATCAATTAGCTTGCAGCGATATATTAAGCTTACCTGTAGCAGCCTACCGCAGTTATTTAAAAAGTATTAAATTTACAGAAGCCGTATTAGAAGAAGCGTTGCAGGTAGAGCAAGAATTAATAGCTGAAAACCCAAAAAAAATACCGAAAGTTAATTTTCTGAGTCAATGGCTGCAAAATACATTTGATAGTCAATGGCAATTACTTTTACAAACACCATCATTGGCAATTGCGACTAGAAGTATTGTTGATTTTGAATCTAACCCCGATGAAATTGCAATATTAATCAAACAAATATCTGAGCAAGATGAACATTCTAGAAGAAAAGCTGCAAAGCGATTGGGAGAAATAGCTGCTGGAAATACCAACGCTATAGAAGCTTTAGTTAACCTGATACGCAATACCGAAGACGATGAAACATTGTGGGTAGCGGTAGAGAGTTTATGGAAAATTAATCCTGGAAACCCCGCAGCTGGTGTGAGAAGAGTCAAGCTTATCGACTTGGGAATGCAACTCAGGAGCGAAGCTGTAGCCTTAGCAGTAGCGATAGTACCAAAAGGCGATCGCCAAGTAAGTGTGTTGTTACAAGTCTATTCTACGGATGCACAAACCCAAGATATTGCAGCATCACAACCATTATTACATTTACCTCCCGGTTTGAAATTAATATTGCTTTCCGAAACAGGAGACATTTTACGGGAAGTTATAGCTAGAAATGCCGATGTTTATATTCAACTTAAATTTAGTGGTGAAAGGGGTGAAAAATTTAGCGTTAAGGTTGCTTTAGAAGATGCAAGTATTACGGAGGATTTTGAAATTTAATAATTGGTAATTGGTAATTGGTAATTGGTAATTGATAGTAGTTGACTGATAACTGTTAAAATTTGTGCAATCCTGTTTAATCCGTGATTGGTAATTTTAGACTGTGTTCTGATTAACGCACCATAATGTTACTACAAGTTTATTTATGATTTAATTATTAACTTTAAACTCATTTTTTTACCAATGTCTTTAGAATTCTCTCATCAAAATTTTCGGGGTTATTCTTTCAAAAATCAAGACTTAAAAGGTGCGGATTTTTCTTACTCGGATATTCGCGGTACTAATTTCACGAATGCTATTTTAAAAGGTGCTAATTTCCATCATGCTGTTGCCGGAGTGCAAAATTTTCGAGTCATATTTTTGATGGCTTTCTCATTTTTCATGGCAGCACTTTGTGGATATGCATCTGGGTTAACAGGAATTATTGCTTCCCAATCTTTATCTTCTGTTTACAGTGAAAGTACAAGTATCATTACTGGTATTAGTGGCATTACAAATGATGTTGCATGGGTAACTTCTGTCATCATATTTTCACTGTTGGGACTTTTCTTTATTGGTACTTTTTATCGAGGTTTTGCAGCAGATGTTTGGTTTATTTTAGCTGGTTCTGAAGCAGTAATTATCGTAATTGTAGGGCTAATTGCAGTTATTATTTGGGGAACTTCTGGTTTAAAAGCTGCGGTTTTAGGGGCTTGGGGTGCCGCTGGAGCGGGACTTTGGTCTTTAGTTGGGGTTATTACTATCGCTTTAGCAGTATTTTGGTCTGCATCAGAATCTATTTTTGAAAAAATCCTAAAAGTTGCAGCTTGGATTTTAGGTTTATCAACATCAATATTTATTTTTAGTGCTGTATTTCAAGTATCTAATATTGCTTTACCATTAACAATAATTTTAGCTATTATTGTTAGTTTATTAGGCATTTACGCCGGAATAAAGGCTTTAGCTGAAGATGAAAAATATCGTTTAATTCGTACTGTTGCCATTGTGATTTCTACTATTGGTGGCACAAGTTTTCGCAATGCTGATTTAACTGATGCTAATTTTTCTCATGCAATTCTCAAAAATACTAATTTTACAAATGCTATTTTGATTCGCACTAACTTTCATTTAGCAAAAAAACTGGAATTATCTAGAGTTAGAAACACAATTTTAAATAATTCTCAAGTAAGAAATTTACTTATTACTAAAAAAGCTGCTAATAAATCATATCAAAATTGTAACCTCCAAGGCGCAAACCTTACAAATGCAAACCTTAATGATATAAATTTCACCGAAGCTAATATTAGCTCAGCCACTTTTGAAAATGCTTGGTTAGAAAGAGCAAATTTAACAAAAACTCAAGCATTAAATACCAATTTTCAACGAGCAAAATTAACCGCTGCTTGTTTAGAAGGTTGGAATATTGACAGCACTACCAAATTAGAAAAAACAAATTGCGATTATATATTTTTGCTGAATAATCAAAAAGAACGTCGCCCAAGTAGTGGAGAATTCGCATCAGGTGAATTTGCCAAATTATTTAAAGTAGTATTAAATACTGTCGATTTAATTTTTCGCAACGGTTTAGATTTACAAGCTTTATCTACTGCTTTAACAAAAGTTAGAGAAGAAAATCCAGATACAGATATTGCAATTCAAAGTATTGAAAATAAAGGAGATGGTGTTGTGGTTGTTCGAGTAGAAGTACCCGAACATACTAATAAACAAAAAATTCATGCTGCATTTACTCAAAGTTATGAATTAGCATTACAAAGTTTAGAAGCAAGATATCAAGCAGAATTGCAAAGTAAAGACGAACAAATTGCGCTTTATCGTCAACATCAAACAGATTTAAGAAATTTAATCCAGATAGCTAATCCTAGTAGCAAGCAACAAGAAAAATTAGTGATTCTCAACTTAAATGAAGGTGATTTAAATAGCGGTTTTACCGTAACATTGCGGATTGCTAAAGAAGGAAATCATCCTTATTTTGAATCCAAAGGTAAATTACCACCCGCACCAGAATTAAAAGAATATTATCATCAATGGCAAATAGTTTACCGTCAAAGTTTAGGAATCAATTTTCGTTTAGATATCCCCGATACACAGATAACTAATATTAGTCGATGCGATTATTTTTATGAATGTTCTCTATTGGCGGACAAATTGCGACAAAATATTAATTATTGGCTTAATTCCGAAATATTTCGACCAATAAAAGAACAACTACTCGAACAGTTAAATCCTACTGACTCAATTAGAATAATTCTGCAAACCGAAGATATTCAAGTGCGAAAATTACCGCTTCAATTGTGGAATTTATTTGATAGATATCCCAAAGCTGAAATTGCTTTAAGTACTCCTAGTTATCAAAGTAAAGAAAAATCTATATATCTTCAAGGTAAAAAAAGTAAAGTTAGAATTCTGGCAATTTTAGGTAACAGTTGCGGAATTGATATTCAAAAAGATAGAGAATTATTAGAAAGTTTACCAAATGCGGAAGTTACTTTTTTAGTGGAGCCTCAAAGACAACAGTTAAATGATGAACTTTGGACACAATCTTGGAATATTCTGTTTTTTGCGGGACATAGTTCTACTGGATTAAAAAACCGCAGAGAGACAGAGGAAAGAAGTGCAGAGAGATTAAAAGAAGAAGGAGAGATTTATCTTAATAAGTCTGATATTTTAACAATTTCGGAGTTAAAGTATGCTTTGAAAAAAGCTATTGAAAAAGGTTTGGCTTTAGGGATATTTAATTCTTGTGATGGTTTAGGATTAGCTGCGAATTTAGCTGATTTACAGCTTCCACAAATGATAGTTATGCGTGAATCTGTACCGGATAAAGTAGCGCAAGAGTTTCTGAAGAACTTTTTACAAGAATATTCTCATGGGAAAACATTATATCAATCGGTAAGAGCAAGTAGAGAGAAGTTACAGGGTTTGGAAAATCAATTTCCTTGTGCTACTTGGTTGCCAATTATTTGTCAGAATCCAGGAGAAATTCCGCCGTTATGGTGATAATTTTCTTTAATTTTCATCTACCCAATTTTCCAAATTAATCTCCTCAACCCGAAGCATATCCGAATCATTAGAAACCAAAATCAACCCACGTGTAATAGCAGTTGCAGCAATTAAAACATCAGCATCTTGAATTGTTCTACCTTTATTCTTTAAATTGGCATGAATTCTACAAGCGGTTTCGATGATTTCTATATCTAAATATAAAATAGGATATATTCGGAACAATGAGTTGAAATCGGCTAACTGTCTTGTCGCATTTAAAGCTAAAAGACCTCTTTTAATCTCGTAATAAGTTATACAGCTTACAAATACTTTTTTTCCTAAACGACGTACCTCTTCTAATTTCCGATTTACCGCTAAATTTCTTTTTTTCAGTATGTAACTGACAATATTTGTATCTAATAAATAATCAACCACTACTATCTACCTTCCACAGCTTCATCAAAGATTGCAATTTCTTCTGGTGTTAAATCGTTTAACGTGCCTGAAACTGCTTCGACTACAAGAATGCTGTCAATTCTTTTTGTTAAATCATCATTTTTGATCG
>JBHJOU010000745.1:0-2179 GCA_050329355.1 Rivularia sp. (in: cyanobacteria) | reverse complement strand
GGAGTTACCATATCAGCATCTTTTAATACTTTGGCAAACTCCGGGTTCCAGTGAGCTTCCATCAGCATATGTACATTAGCTACACATACTGTCTTACTTTCACGTCCACTTGCCCACTCAAGAATAGTTTCTATTTGCTCATCTAAACGCAAAGCAGTAATCGGAAAATCTAGCACTTCCCGAGTCGGCAGAGCAACTGCCTTCACCATAGGTCACTCCTTATGTAACAACTTTAATAGCTAAGAGTATTCAACCAAACCACCGCACTATAAAAAGTTTTGTTTTAGCCTTTTTTTACTTGCTTAAAACTCAGGGAATGGTCGTCACTTGACACAGGTGGATGCAGTGGCTTTTAGTGTTATTTAGCTTACCTGGTAGTTACTGAATTATCTTATCTTATAGTATATTACTGTACTAGTAAAAAACAGCACTTTCAGTTGTTTTGAGTAAACTTTATATTAACTTTACAAAAATCAGAAGTTAAGTTCATAGTAGCATTACAATTACGACAAATTCTACTTATAAATACTAGTCAAAAACTTCATAAAAACCATGATAAATCAGAAATATTGTCCATAAAAGAAGATTATTACTTGTAAAATCAATACTTCGTTAAAAAGTATTACAAATATTTTAAGTACTTGTCTAAGTATATTGCTTGAGTAGGTAAACAAGTAAGTAAACTACTTAGTTTTTAAATACTGGTATCAGACGTACCCTATTTATTGTTAATCGCATAAAAATCGGCAAAAAAATGGGGGAAGATTGATTTCTCTTCCCCCTGTCTATTATTCTTGTCATTATCTTGTTTATTGTCTTCTTTTAGCCTTTTTCGTAGCATTTGCTGCTGTTTCTTAAGTTGTCGCTTTCTCGCAGCACCACCTTTACCCTTATCATTTCTCCCTTGTTTGCGGGGAGATTCCCATCTTTTGAGTCGCATGATTTAATTGTCCTTTTTTTACTCTATCTATACTAAATTTTTGTGTTTGCTTTCTCAATTATAACATAACTTAAAGATATTAATCTCAGCTAATTCTTTTGATTAGATTTACTAATAAGTTAACAAATTTACATCATTATATAAATTTATAATGACAAAATAATTTTATTTCATGCCTATTTTGATGATAATTTACAAAATTTTAGCAATAACCATAATTAGGACTTTTATTAGTAAATAATTATCATCAATTGTACGTGTCTTTACTGCTTAATATTGCTCCCTGTTTATGATTATATCCTGAATGAATCTTATGAACTTTGGCTATGATAGATAATCAGATTAAAAATCCTCAGACAGATAAAAAAGATAATCTAAAAATTACCAATTTATTTAGTATTATTGTTAACCTAATAAATTATTGGTCTAAATGTCAGTATTCAGATTATTTTAAGTATAAATAGCATAAACATTAAAAATGTCCCATTCTCACTCCTAGTAATAAAGCACAAAGGTAGTACTAAGATAGATACATCGTCTTTTGAATATTTTCCGGAAATCAATGTATAACTTTTAAAATAATCAAATGCAGTCGAGTTAATTGCGAAGGATCGCAACCCGAAAAGCTCGTTATTAGCCCTTCGTGCGAGAGGTAAGCCCTATGACGCTATGGCGTTACGCTTTACTAATGGGCAGGCTGCGCCAACGCACTACTCGGTTAAGCTTAGAAAACAGGAATAGGTTTAAGCTGATGTGCGGCGTTCATTGTATAGTGCAAAAATTTGAAAATATGGCAAATTTCAGGTGAGTCCAATACACTAAAACCTCACCCCCTTCCCCTCTCCTTATGAAGGAGAGGGGTTAAGAGGGCGGGGTGAGGTAAAATTTGTATTGCACCCAAGTGAAAACCGCTATATTGTAGTGCGTTAACCTCACCCTCCGGGTGAACAGGGAGTGTGCGCCTAGCGCATAGCGTCATAGTGCAACCGGAAAGCTCGCTAATATTATACAAATTAAATGCGTAACAACTTATCAGCTTTTGTTGGGTCTCGTTCTTCGGCACTAAGCTACAAAATTTGTTAACTTTAATATGCTCAAATACCAAAAAAGCTTTTCTATAGCAAATTTCAGTTGAGTCCAATACACTAAAACCTCACCCCCTTCCCCTCTCCTTATGAAGGAGAGGGGTTAAGAGGGCGGGGTGAGGTAAAATTTGTATTGCACCCAAGTGAAAACCGC
>JBHJOU010000670.1:0-2318 GCA_050329355.1 Rivularia sp. (in: cyanobacteria) | reverse complement strand
TAATTGGTAATTGGTAATTGGTAATTGGTAACTGAAAATGAGTACAGAAATAAATATTCCTTCTTTAAATAGTTTAGAATTTATTCCTTATATTGATGAAAATGGCGATTTACCCGAACAATTTCAAGGAAAAATTGGAGTTTATGCAATTTTTGATCAAGATAAAACGCTGCAATTCATTGGTTATTCTCGCGATGTTTTTCTCAGCCTCAGACAACATTTAGTCCGACAAACACAATATTGTTACTGGGTAAAAGTAGAAACTATTGAACGTCCCAGCCGTATAATTTTAGAAAAAATCGAACAAGCCTGGATTGCGGAAAATGGCAGTGTACCTATGGGAAATGGAGAAAATAAAGAGAAATGGATTTCTCCTATTGATGCAAAAGCTTTAATTACTGCCGAAGAACAAGCTAATTATGATAATCCTGTCAATGATGAAATCACGAAGATTAAAATTATTAAAAATGTCGCAAGAAGAGTTGAAGCGGATATTTTAAAACAGTTAGAAGCACGAGGTTTACAAATGCAGGTAAGGTTTAATCCTAAGTTGAAAGAAGAAGGCTTATTAGATTTGAAATCTTAGAAAGTTTATGTCAAGGTTTTAGTTAAGTCCAATATACCCGTCGCTTTGTTACCGCGTCTACACAGGCAAAGTCCACTGTGGACTCTATTAATTTTAAACCCGCGCAGGCGGGTTTTGTTTGTGTAGCAGCGGTTTCAACCGCCAGGTAAAATATATAAAATCCATATAACTATGAATCCAAATATTTCTTCCCTACCTCATAAAATTATCGGTGTCGCGGTAATTTGGAATGATAAACAACAGATTTTAATTGATCGCCGTCGTCAACAAGGAACGATGGGGGGTTTATGGGAGTTTCCCGGTGGTAAATTAGAACCAGGTGAAACTATCGAAGAATGTATTAAACGAGAAATTGCTGAAGAATTGGCAATAGAAATTAAAGTCGGAGAACATCTAATTACTATCGATCATACTTATATCGATTTACGAGTTACTCTCACCGTACACGAATGTCACCACATTAAAGGTATTCCCCAACCATTAGAATGCGATGAAATTCGCTGGGTAAATTTAGAACAATTGGAAGAATTTAATTTCCCGGCTGCAAATGTGCAAATTATTGCGGCTTTACAGCGAAAGGTAAAGTCATCGGTTGAGTCGGGTAAAGTGTAATCAAATACCTTGGTCAAATTTATTTATGGCATAAGCATACACTCTGTCAATGTTTTCTTTGTCTGCTAGAGAGTACTATAGCGGTTTTCAGTTGGGTGCAATACAAATGTTAACCTCACTCCGCCCTCTGGACACTCCTCTCCTTAGCAAGGAGAGGGGAAGGGGGTGAGGTTTTAGTGTATTGGACTCAACTGAAATTTATTATATTGCTATTCCCCCCAACCCTACTCCATAATTAATTCGGATAAACTGGCAGTATAAAGTGAAACCATGCTCCGCCAGTAGGTGCGGTATCTACCCAGATTTGACCGTAGTGTGCCAGGATAATTTTTTGACACAAATTTAAGCCAATACCGTAACCATCTTTAGCTTGATCTCGTTCTAAACGAAAGTGGTTTTCAAAAATGCGATCGCGATTTTCTTGGGGAATACCCGGGCCGGTATCACCGATGCTAAATTGCACTTTTTGATTGGTACGATGCAAACCGGCAATAATCAGCGTTCCTTTTGGAGGTGTATATTTAATTGCGTTATCTAAAAGATTTATCAGTACTTGGCGTATACGTTCGGGGTCGGCATAAACGTATGGTAAGTCTTGGGGAATGTCTTTTTTGATTGTTAGGGATTTGGCTTTACAGGATTCGCTTAATTCTTCGAGTATTTCCAGACAAAGATTACCTAATGCAATTTTAGTCGGGGATATAGGAATTTTTGTATCATTACCGCGTCCGACTTGCAAAAGGTTGGTAATCATTTTTTCAATTATTTTAGTCTGAGTGCGGGCGTGATTAAGTATATGAGCGGTTAATGTTGGTTTTAATCGCTCAAATTGCCCAGTTTCGCAATTGAAATTAGATTGTAAAGTATCTATGGCGATGATTGCTGCGGTGAGGGGATTACGGAGGTCATGCGCCAGCATTGATATGACACGTTCTTTAAAAAGCAATTGTTCTTGAAGTTGCTGTTTCTCTTGCTTTAAACGAAACACTTCATCAGTAAGCTGAATGATTTCCGAAGAAATCGCTAGGGAGTTTGTGGGTATTTGAGATTTGTTGATATACCCATCACTAAAATCATTTTCTGGAATTTCTGGTAATTCGTGCTGTAATTGTAAGTAAGA
>JBHJOU010000966.1:0-9816 GCA_050329355.1 Rivularia sp. (in: cyanobacteria) | reverse complement strand
AACCCCAGAAACACCAGCAATTAAACTACCATAACTAGCTCTAGTTTCCGCAAAACTTACCCTTTGTCCATCGAAACGTAAATTAGCAGTAGCATTAACAGGAACTTTCAACTGTGGAGATTTTACCTGTAAACGCTGTAAACTTGCAGTCCCCTTCACAAAAGGTAACTCAGATAAATTCGGTAAATCAATTTCCAAATTAGCATTTAACTCACCACTGGGAATAGTTACCGGAATATTATCTTTGACATAATTACTCAAATCCGGTAAAGAAAGGTTATTAATTCTGGCATTAATCTGACTCTTCCAACCATTTAACTGAGTTTCACCATCAATATCCAACTTTCCCTTAATAAATGGCGCATTCACACCATACCGTAATAATAATGGTTGATTTTGATTGTAATTAAGAAACCCGTTAATTTGCTCAACCACGAAAGGATTTTTTAACGCTTGAGGAAGTACAGCAACCCTTGCTTTTTGCAACTGAATTTTAGCATCAATATCAAAAGGAAGTTCCCCTTCACCCGTATCCAAATTCAGCCGAATCCATTCCCCTTGCTTATCTTCCTCAATATAAACATCCGGTTCAATCAAACTTATTCTTAAAGGAAGCGTCTGAGTAAACAACAGCCCAATTGGATTAAATCCGATATCTACAGCTTTAGTTTTCACATAATTCGGGTCATTTTCAGTCGCTGGAATTGAAGAGTTTTCTAATCTTACACCAGTTAAAGACCAACTTCTTACCTCACCAACCTTTACCTCACGATTGATGAATTCACTGAGTTGCTCATCTAATAAAGGTGGTAACTTGCGACGAATCCAATCATCTAAACTCAAGTAACCAACAACACCTAAACCCAGAAGAGAAACACCTGTAATTAGAATAGTATTACGCAGCCAAACCCGTTTTCTTGGCTGATTTTGCGCGGTTTGGGAATCAGATTCGGGAGGAGTGTTTGGCGGTATCATGACTGATTTAAACTAGGTAGAGCGCGACATTTTTCGACCGATATCAATACTTAGAGTAAAGATATTTCGGTATTATGATACGCCTTTATAAGTTTATACAAGGTTAATTGTTTACTTTTTTATTTTCTTCCTATAGGAATAAGAATTAATACTTTTCGGTAGCAAAAATCTCGGTATTTTATGACAGTTTGTGATCTGGAATATTTAGAGGATGTTTTCAAAGTATCCGGCGGTTTAAATCGCACGCCAGTTGCTACAACCGAGGGAGCGGAATTTTTAATAGTGTTCAACGCCTTACGGCATCAAAGGTTTAAACACGAGGTGCTTGCATTTTTTTAGATAATCAGGAAAGGCTTATCTATATTTTCCCACGTACCCGGTCGATTGTACTTGGGTATATCCTGCACACAGCGATCGCTCAACCGCACGAACAAAATACTGTCTTCTTTTGCCAAAATCGTTTCCAATTCCCAAGGTAATTTTTCGCGAGCGCGTTGATTCATCACACACCGAAAAATCGAATATTGGACTCTGTCCCCATAACCCTACAATAATTTATAAGCTTTACGCCAGCGTTTGGGACAGCAAATGTCGTAGCAAATTAAATACAAATTCCGTAATTCTGCCATAATTCATCCACAACAGGTAGATAATTTAAAATCTGGTGTTGCTGATTTAATGTATGAAGGCGATTATCTGTCATTTCAAAAATCTTGTAGAGACGCGATATATCGCGTCTCTACCAGGATTCAGCAACGCCGAAGTATCTAAAATCCCAAATGCCTCATCGCACAATCAACTGAGCAAATAAACCACCTGCACCCATCCATTCTTTTTCCAGTAATCGCAGCAATAGGCGAGAATTTGTAATTTATCGCTTTCCCAGGCTTGGGGTTGTTTATTTTCGTCACGATCAGATTTCCCCCGTTTGTGTTCATAGGGGATAGTTTCGCGATCGCGGGTACGTAATGCATCAACCCGTCCCCAAATACCATATTCTTCGCTAACGAGGAATAATTCCTCCCATTCTTCATCTTCCTGCTTTTCTAATTCTGCGTGTAACCTACGTCCAGCGAATACAGCCGCATCCTGGGTATAAAGTTCTTCTACTTCTTCAAGATAAAATAAGCGGGGACAGTAGGCAAGAGCGTGGAGAGCAGAAACGCGGATAGTTTCTAATTTGGTGGAAATTTCGATGTTTTGAAGAGTTTGCATATATGTCTGTAAGGTTAATTGATAGGTTTAGCGCCTTACGACATCGGAGGGATTGAATAATCTGTATTTTTTATGATTCTAACTAATTAAACCAGCACGTTGAAATACTTCTTTGGGAGTAATTTCCAATCCTGGTAGTAAATCATCTTTAATTATGAGATGATCTCGATAGGTGATCGGAACAGAAGCAGGTGTAAATATAGTAATAGTTTTGGCTTTTGTATCCACAACCCAAACCCGTAAAACCCCAGCCTTGATGTAATCAGTAGCTTTTTTCATCATCTCACCAAAAGTTTGACCAGGTGAGATAATTTCTATAACTAATTCTGGTGCAACTGGACAAGGTTCATCCTTTAACCAATCAGCAGGAAGGAGGTTATAGGAAACATAGGTTAAATCGGGTACAGGCATCCAATTCTCATTTTCAATCTTTAATTTTATTGCCCATTCAATTACAACTCGTCCCTTATCTTGTCCCCATGCGGATAATAGTATGAATAATGCACCAGTAGTCGAACCATGAAAAAATTTGGGAGACATTTGATCATCTTTATATTTGGGGACAGCTTCACCTTTAACAAACTCGTAGGTAATGTCTCCTTCGGGGAGGGCAAGAAATTCTTCTAGTGTTAAGCACTTATTAGGGGACTGAACCATAGTTAGCTAAGATAAAAAGGTTTATTTTATTTTAGGCGATCGCGTAGCGGCTCCTACGGAGCATCGCCCTATTTTACTTACATTTTGATTTAGTATTCGTGTACTTATGACCCAAACTTAAATTTCAACCCCTCACAGAAGCCGAAATGATCGAGCAAAGCAAATTGGCTCTCGAAGCTGATTATCCCGGTGGAATTTGTTTGTTTTAAAAAGAATAGCTGGGTTGATTAGTGGTTGGTGGACATATCAACCATCAACTGTCAACTATCTATCAACAGAACCCATCACTACATCAATACTTCCTAAAATCACAAAAATATCCGCGACTTTTACACCTTTAATTAATTGCGGTAATACTTGTAAATTATTAAAATCTGCGGGACGAATTTTCCAACGCCAAGGAAAAATGTGATCTTCACCAATTAAATAAATTCCCAACTCTCCTCTACCCGATTCAACACGCACGTAATGTTCACCTTGAGGAATTTTAAATGTAGGTGCTACTTTTTTGGCAATATATTGGTAATCAAAATTGTTCCACTCGGACTTTTTACCCGTTTCCATGCGCTTTGCTTCTAAATTCTCGTAAGCACCACCTGGTAAACCAAGAATTGCTTGTTTAATAATACTTACAGACTCGCGCATCTCTCCAACTCGCACCACATAACGAGCTAAACAATCGCCTCTTGTATCCCACTTGATTTCCCAATCAAAATCGTCGTAACATTCATAGTGGTCAACTTTGCGTAAATCCCACTTTACTCCAGAAGCCCGTAACATCGGACCAGAAATACCCCAATTAATTGCCTCTTCACGACTGAGAATTCCTATTCCTTCAACTCGCCGACGAAATATCGGATTATTAGTAATTAATCTTTCATATTCATCTATCTTAGGTAGGAAATAATCGCAAAATTCCTGACATTTACTCACCCAACCATAAGGTAAATCCACAGCAACACCACCGATGCGAAAATAGTTGTTATTAACCATGCGGTATCCTGTGGCAGCTTCAAATAAATCGAGAATCATTTCTCTGTCTCGAAGCGTGTAAAAAAACGGAGTTTGCGCTCCCATATCCATAATATAAGGTCCCAACCACAACAGATGATTGACAATCCGCGCTAATTCGAGCATGATGACTCGGATATAACTAGCGCGTTTGGGAATTGGGATATCAGCTAATTTTTCTACAGCATTCACCGTCACCGCTTCATTGAACATTCCACCATAATAATCCCAACGACTGACGTAAGGAATGTACATGATATTAGTACGATTTTCGGCGATTTTTTCCATTCCCCGATGCAGATATCCCAAAACGGGTTCGCAATCGATTACGTCTTCTCCGTCGAGAGTAACAAGAATTCGGAAACACCCATGCATCGAAGGATGTTGAGGACCGAAATTAATCGTCATCGGTTCGGTTTTGGTTTCAATTCTTGGCATTAGGAAGTACCTTTAAGTGCTTTTACTTCCTAATATGGCGATCGCCTTTGTCTTTGTCTTGTAGATTCGTCCGATTTTTTGTAGGTTTTTGCGTTGCTCCCGTTGATGGTTGATAGTTAGCTGTCGCTTTTTAACTTATCCACCAACCACCAACCATCAACAACTAACAATAATCATCAGATCAGATTTCCAGGTATTCTTTTTGGTATTCTGTAAAACTTATCTTCCAATCCTGGTTCGATGGCAGTCTGTTCCGTTAATTGAGTAAAGGGTTTTCCAGTGTCTTGTTCTTCCATCGAACTAGGATAACTTGAAATTGATGTGGATGGGGATTGAGAAGGAGATGCTTCCCCAGTAATCAAACCTAGAAAGTCTTGGAGGCTTGTATTTGACAACATATTGGAGATAAAACCTGAGAAAAATTGATCGATGTTTGGAAAGTTAAAGTTGGGAATATCAATGTTACTGTTGGGTGTTTCTGTTTGTAAACTGGAAAAATCAGCAGCGTCTTTCCCAGCTAAGCCGCCGAAGGTTTCTGTTGTTGGTGGTTGATTGGCGATCGCCTGATCGGTACTAGGATCGAAGTCTAATATAGTACTTGATGTCTGTGCCTTATCCCAACTGTTAATCCAAAATTGATCGGCACTTTCTTTTCCCATCATCAAGTTACCACCGTTGCCATCGGTCAGAATATCATTTTCTGCTGCATCTAGCAAGGAGTTTTTATCCATACCACCATTGAGTATATCCTCTGCTTCTCCACCACCGAGAAAATTAAAAGATGACTTATTTTGTAACATTAAAGTCTCGTTTAATTCGGGGAATAATGCTTGTTGATTTCCTAGAGTTGCTGCTTGAAGACTAGAAATATTGTTTAGCTGATTGGATGTCAATCCTAAAGATGTGTTGTCTGAATTAAGGTTAAGCATACAATTACCTCAGAATTAATTACCATAAAAGTTTGCGAACCCAGACTTAAATCAGTTATTAGTTATCAGTTTGTTGATACCGATGGTGGTTAGACTCGTTACCAACACTTTTGGGCAATTGGTGAGAGTTAGACGATTCGGTAAATTGATAACTGTTCACTGTTCACTGTTCAAAATATCTGGGAAAAATAATACTTGCGACTTGCGCTTTAGGTGTCTATAAAACAGAATTTTGGAGATTGAAGGAGAAATTCTGTTTTACTGTGAATTCGATTACTTTTTTTTGCGGAGAATTTACGTTAATCACTAATCAGTCATGAGATTGCACAATCGGGGTAATAATTACCTACCATAACCCTTGATAAGTGTCGGCTGATTTAAGGCTGTCAAAGATAAAAAGAATCTATTTCTCTTATATCTTGTTGTATGCCTTAAGACGAGAAAGTCATACTAATTTTGCAGTCCCCAAAATGATTTTAAATGATTTATTGATTTATTTACCGCCGCGAAAAAATTTTTAATATATTATTAATAAATCAATTCATAAATCAATTCATAAATTAGAGATAAGCATTTATATTTTGAGAGTATTGGTGATTACTTTTTAACGATGTTTATGCTTTTGAAGTCATAAATCTGGGTTTTTCGTTGATATCTGGGATTCAAGCCAGAATTGTCCATAGAAACCGGGTTTATTTGAGAAAATCATCTTTAAATAAATGATTTGTAATTGAAATTACATAGATAAAATAAAGAAAAATATATTCATGATCAATTATTTGATGAGCGATAGTTATTTGCTGGTACATATAAGTTCCCATATTTATCTTTAGATTTGATTTATCTATAGAGTCAATCCAAAATCTAAAACTTGTGTAAGACTTGCCGAAGTATCTAAAATCTAAAATCGAATGACTTTCCCTGGAGTTATCCCAACTAACTTTTTAAAATGTCGATTTAAATGGCTTTGATTGGCAAAACCGACAATAAAAGCAACTTGAGCAATACTATACTTTCCCGTTAGTAATAATTCTTTAGCACGATTAACGCGAGTTTGAATGACATATTGATGGGGTGTAACTCCCATTGATAACTTAAATAAATGGCAAAAATAATGTGGACTCATATATAATAAACTGGCTAATTCATTCAAACCTAAATCCTGATCTAAGTTATTTCTGATATATTCAATAATTTGATTTAACTGAGTTCTTGATAAACCATTTGTATATTCCTTAATGTTCAGTGTTCGCGTCGAATAATATTGTAATAAATGTACAGTCAAAGCATTTATCATTGTCTCCACATATAAACGATTTTTCGATGGATTATTTTCTAAAACCTTTTTAATTGCAAGTCCAATTTGTAAAACTAAAGAGTCTGGTGTAGCAAAATGTGGTATTAATTGAATTTGTTGTGGTTCTCCCGATTCATCAATAGCACACGCAAAAACTTTTGGATCAATACCTAGGAGAATAAAATCACCTTGAGCATCCCAAGCGCACTTTTGACCGATATTTGCAGGGTTAATTACTATATCTCCACCGATTACTGAGTCCCTTTGAAAACGTCCATCAAGTTTTCTATCTGCGTGAATAATATAGTTGCCGTGAGTAAAAATAGCAATGCTGTGTCCCAGGGGACTACAAACTTCAGGAGTCTCGTATGCTGGTACAGATAAATATCTGAAAAACATCCCGTTCCATCCAGTGTTTTGACTGGTGAGAATTGGTTTACAAGGAAAAAGTTGGTTTATCTCATCTTCTTCGGTCAGAACTAAAGGTTTATCTTCTGACATAATTAAAACAGAATTCTACATTTTTAATGTATCAAAAATGCAGATGCGATATATCCGGTTTTTACAACATTAGTTGAAAATTTTTGATAAAAGTTATTATACCTCCATAGCATGAGGTGAATTAGAACACATTTTAGTTAAGATTTTACTAATTTAGTTGTAGAAAAAAATCTCAATGGCTGCAAGCGATCAACATTCCGATAACATTTATAATCTTCAATTCCAGCAAAAATCAGTTAGAGAATTTAACTTTGGCTGGTTTGATTGGTTTTGTTTGTGGTATCCTCCGGGCTGGCTAATTTTATTTAATCGTCACTGGCAACATTATCATGATGATCCGGATGGTTGGAATTGGTTGGAATATATTTTATTTTTAATTCCCTGTGGATTTTATTTAGCATTATTGATTCGTTGGTTGCGTTTGGGTTGTCGTATTCCATGTACTCAACAGAATGAATTTAACCCGAATTATCAAACGGCTTTTCGGGAAGAAATTTTACAACCAATTGTTAAATATTACTTTCATGGTGAATTACAACAAATTGAAAATCTACCACAACAAACTCCGATAATTGTAGCTATGAATCATGCAGGAATGTGTTTTCCATGGGACATTTTAACTTTAGGATATTTATTAAGTAAACAGCAAGGATGGGTAGTATATCCTTTAGCTGGTATTGATTTATTTGAAAATCCGTGGATGACTTGGTGGTTACCACCGGGATGGTCAAAAGTATTAGGTGGTATCAAAGCTAAATATGATGATTTTGAAGCTGCAATTGAACAACAAAAAATTTTATTATATGCACCAGAAGGTTTAAGAGGACCTGGTAAAGGTTGGAAGAAAAGGTACCAATTAGAAAAGTTTGATATTAGTTTTATTCAGTTGAGTAAAAAATATAAAATTCCTATTTTACCTGTTATTTGTATTGGTAGTGAAAATCTACATCCTTACACTTTAAATATTAGCTGGTTGAAAAAAATCTTTAATTTACCGTTCTTACCAATATCACCTTTGATTCCTTGGTTTGCTCTTTTTCCGAGTATGGGAATATGGGCTGGTAAAAGTACATTGTGTTATTTTATTCAACCTTTATTTGAAGTTAATAATGTTAATAATCGCGGGAAATTTTATCAAAAAGCACAAGATTTGAGAGCAGAAATGCAAAGTCAAATTCATCGACTGTTGAGCAAGAAGTCCTGTTTATTCAAGAAACCCGACTTCTAATTCAGGAATAGCCGCAAGTGTCACAAGACTCGGATGGTGCGTGACACAGAAGAAGCTTATCCTACCCGTTCAAAATTTCTCAAAGTGTCACACACCCTACAAGAAAAATGTGCCAGTTAGAGTCTTACCCCTACTCCCTTTTCATCACGACATAATTAATTAAAAACAAACATTATATTCAAGAAACACCAAAACGATAACCTTTACCATAAACGCTATGAATTAATTGCGTTTCCTGATTAACTTCAATCTTTCTTCGTAACAGACGAACTAATGCAGCAATCACATTACTGTTGGGTTGTTCGTCTTCTTTCCATAAATGTTGTAATATTTGATTATGAGTTAGTAGTTGACCAGTATTTTCCATCAAATATTGCAATAACTGACTTTCTTTTTCTGATAATTCAATGATTCTTCCTTGACGATAAGCTATTTGATTTTGAAAATCTAATTCTAAATCTTCTACAACAATTCTTTTATTTGTATTCGCATACTCTTCCACACCCGCACGTCGTAATAAAGCCCGGACTCTTGCCAGTAATTCCCGTAATTCAAAAGGTTTGATTAAGTAATCATCAGCACCTGCATCCAAACCTTTTACTCGGTCATCTAAAGTATCTTTGGCTGTGAGAAATAATACAGGTGTAGTGACTCCTTGCTGTCGTAACTGCTGACAAATTTCTAAACCCGTTTTTCCTGGCAGCATCCAGTCTAAAATAAGTAAATCGTAATTGCCTTTTTGTACAAGTTCGCTACCTGTTGTACCATCAAAAGCGGCATCAACGTTGTAACCTTCGCGGGTTAATAACCGACTTAACGGGGTTGTGAGTTCGGCTTCGTCGTCAACTATCAAAATTCGCATCTTTTGGATTTTAAATTTTAGATTTTGGATTAATATATCTATCTGTCACTTAATAAATGGTAATTTAAGGGGAGAAGGAAAACAGAAAGATAATTTTTAACTCCCAACTTCTACCTTCCAACTCCTGACTCCTAACTCCTAACTCCTAACTCCCAACTTCTACCTTCCAACTCCTAACTCCTAACTCCTAACTCCTAACTCCTAACTCCTGACTCCTGACTCTTCAATCTAAAATCCAAAATTTAAAATCCAAAATCGTCATGTTAACTGTTGCACTCCCGAAAGGTGGACTTCTCAAAGACAGCATCCGCTTACTAAAATCTGTAGGTTTGGATTTTAGCGCTTTTTTAACTGAAGAAAATCGTCAATTACAAATCTTAGATGCTAGTGGAAAAGCTAGAGGGTTAAAAGTCAGAGCGCAGGATGTACCCGTTTATGTAGAATACGGACAAGCTCAATTGGGTATTGTGGGTGAAGATGTGCTACGAGAGAAAAAGCCGCAAGTCGCACGTTTAGTTGATTTAGGGTTTGGTTATTGTCGGATGTCGGTAGCGGTAAAAGCTACTAGTTGTTACAAATCACCTTTGGATTTACCCGCAGATTGTCGAGTTGCATCTAAGTATGTAAATTGCGCTCGTGATTATTTTCAAAGTTTAGATTTTTCTGTAGAAATTATACCCTTATATGGCTCTGTAGAATTAGG
>JBHJOU010000328.1:0-5899 GCA_050329355.1 Rivularia sp. (in: cyanobacteria) | reverse complement strand
ACCGTTGCGAGCCAAACGATTCGCCACTTGTTTACTAAAAGCGAGTCGGTAGAAGTCTTTGTCCGCTGCTATCCCTCCAGCAAGCTTTTACAGGGCAGTATTGACAGCTTTAAAATGGGCGGTCGTGGCTTGGTAATTCGCAAAGATTTCTTGGTTGAGGAGATGTCGTTTGAAACCGATACCGTATCTATCGACTTCAGTTCGGTACTAAGCGGTAAGTTGCGATTAAAGCAACCCACTCAAGCAATTGCTCAAGTGGTGTTAACTCAAGAAGGAATTAATCAGGCTTTTGAAGCGGAATTAGTGAAAAAACGCCTGATAAATCTTTCCGAACCAACATTAACGGCATTATCTGACGGTGAACCTGTTTCTTTCACTGAGGTTAAGGTGGAATTGCTACCAGATAATCGGTTAAAGATTTTCGCCAAAGCTGACTTAAAGAATGGCGAATTAGTACCGTTAAATATGACTGTACAAGTAAGTATTGAGCGACGACGGAAAGTTTCGTTCAAAAGCCCTGAAATCGACCTGGAGTCGGTACCATGCGAGCAAAGAGAAATTTCGCAAACCTTATGTACTGCATTAGCAGAAATTTTAGATAATATGGTCGATTTAGACCGTTTTGATTTGGATGGAGTAAAAATGCGGCTGAATCGTTTAGATACCGAAGGTCAAAAATTAATTTTTAGCGGATATGCCGAGATTGAGCGTATACCAAGTACTAAGTGACAGTTGACAGTTGACCTCTAACCTTTAACCTTTGACCTTTAAACTTCTACTTTTAACCTTTAACCTTTAACCTTTAACCTCCGACCTGTACAATTAATCCCAGAACTGTTCTTAAGGAGAAAAGTTGTGTCACTTAAAACATCATCACCGCAACTACAACGGGAATTAGGGGTTGTAGGGGCAACTGTGATGGGGCTTGGTTCAATTATCGGTACTGGGGTTTTTGTCAGCATTGGTATCGCTGCTGGAATTGCCGGTACGGCGGTGATTTTAGCTGTAATGATTGGTGCAATGGTGGCAATTTGTAACGGACTCAACAGCGCTCAACTTGCTGCTAATCATCCTGTAAGTGGTGGTTCTTACGAATATGGTTATAAATATTTGAATTCTTGGTTGGGATTTACCGCTGGATGGATGTTTTTATTGGCAAAATCTGCTTCTGCTGCTACGGCTGCTTTGGGTTTTGCTGGCTACTTTTTGAATGCAACGGGTTTGGGTGGAAGTGGTTTACTTGTACCCTTAGCGTTAACTGCGGTAATTGCGATCGCACTTATTGTTCTAAATGGTATTCGCCGCTCTAACCGAGTCAATATTGTAATTGTATCTATTTCAGTTTTTAGTTTAATTTTCTTTATATTTGGGGGAATTCCCACGGCGATCGCCACGGGTAAAGAAAATCTGATACCTTTTTTTAGTGGTTCGATTGCGAATGTGTTTCATGCAAGCGCTTTGATGTTTGTAGCTTACACAGGTTACGGTAGAATTGCGACTTTGGGAGAAGAAGCTAAAAACCCCCGTAAAACTATTCCGAAAGCCATTGTTGTAACGATGATAATCACAATGCTGGTTTACGTAGGAGTAGCAACGATTGCTGTAGCGGCTATTGGGGCTGAAAAGCTTGGAGAATCGGCTGTAACGGGACAAGCAGCACCTTTAGAAGTGGCAGTTCGTAGCTTCGGGATTCCGGGAGGAGCGCAAATCTTGGCAATTGGGGCAATTTTCGCGATGTTAGGAGTATTGCTCAACTTAATTTTAGGTTTATCTCGCGTATTATTGGCAATGGGAAGACGACGAGATATGCCGAGGATTTTTGCGAGATTAAATCAATCCGGTACAACTCCCACACCTGCTGTAATTGCAGTGACTACGATAATTGCTGTTTTAGTCTTAATCGGTAATGTTAAAACCACTTGGTCTTTCAGTGCTTTTACTGTTTTAATTTATTACTCAATAACTAATTTAGCTGCATTTGCTATACCAAGTAACGAAAGACTTTATCCTCAATGGCTATCAATTCTTGGCTTATTAGCTTGTTTATTTCTCGCTTTCTGGGTTGAACCGTTTGTATGGCAAGTTGGTTTAGCATTGATTGTTGCAGGATTAATTTGGCACGCAGTTGCTCAGAAGTTGACTGATGAAAGAAGTTAGTTATAAATATGGGGTGTTCTGAATTTGATTGCAGAAATTGATCAGTAGTCAAGCAAAATTATTTATATAATTAAAACTCCGTTATAAAACTATTACTTACTACCTATTAAGAGTTTTACCTTGGTTATCCGTTCTTAAAATCCAAAATCCTAAATAAGGAATAATAATGGGATATTCTTAAAGAACAAAGAAGCGTGAAGTAAAGATGAAGCTGGCAGCAAGAATTAGTCAGGTATCGCCTTCTCTAACTTTGGCGATCGCCGCGAAAGCAAAAGCCATGAAGGCAGAAGGTATTGATGTTTGTAGTTTTAGCGCTGGAGAACCGGATTTTGATTCCCCAGCCCATGTTAAGGCTGCTGCACAAAAAGCGCTGGATGAAGGGAAGACGAAGTATGGCCCCGCAGCAGGGGAACCGGAGTTAAGAAGGGCGATCGCTAACAAGTTAAAATCGGAAAATCATCTGGATTATCAAGCTGAAAATATCATCGTTACTAACGGCGGTAAGCATTCTCTGTTTAATTTGATGCAAGCTTTGATTGAACCGGGTGATGAGGTAATTATTCCCGCACCTTATTGGGTTAGCTATCCAGAAATGGTTAAGCTGGTGGGCGGTAATCCCGTAATTATCATGACGGATGAAAAAACTGGGTATAAAATTGAGCCAGAAATTCTCCGAAGTGCCATTACGTCGAAGACTAAATTATTCGTGTTGAATTCACCATCCAACCCTACAGGGATGGTGTACACACCGGAAGAAATCAAAGCTTTAGCAAAAGTTATTGTCGAGAAAGATATTTTAGTTGTTTCTGACGAAATTTACGAGAAAATTCTTTACGACGATGCAAAACATCTAAGTATTGGTTCCTTAAACGACGAAATTTTTGCCCGCACTATTGTCAGTAACGGTTTTGCTAAAGGTTATTCGATGACAGGATGGCGTTTGGGTTATTTAGCGGCACCTGTGGAGTTAATTAAAGCCGCTACAACCGTTCAAGGTCATAGTACATCAAATGTGTGTACCTTTGCTCAATATGGCGCGATCGCAGCTTTGGAAGGTTCACAAAAGTGTGTGGAGGAAATGCGTCAAGCTTTCGCAAAACGTCGCCAAGTGATGTTAGAAAGAATTAACGGGATTCCGGGATTAAATTGTTCTAAACCGGATGGAGCATTTTATTTATTTCCAGATATTAGCAAAACGGGCTTAAAATCTTTGGAATTCTGCAATGCTTTATTAGAAGAGCATCAAGTAGCAGTAATTCCTGGTGTCGCTTTCGGTGCAGATAATAATATTCGTTTATCTTACGCTACCGATATGGCAACAATTGAAAAAGGCATGGATAGATTGGAAAAATTTGTGAAGTCAGTTGACAGTTGACAGTTGACAGTTATCAGTTATTAATTAGCTGGTAACTATTTTTATTTGATTTTCGAGATTTTCCTGCTTTTAACGCAGAGGAATATCGAGGTAAGCGCAAAGTAACGCAGAGTCTTATTCTCATTTTTAATTTTTAATTCCCAATTTTTAACCCCTAATTTCCAATCCCATTTCCTTCAAACCTTTACGCAATTGTTCTGCTTCAACCAGATTATTTTGTGTCTCATATAAATTAATAGCTTCTTTAAATGCTGTTAAACTATCTTCTACATAACCAGCTTTCAATAAAACAACACCTAAATTTTGATAAGCTTGAGCATATTCTGGCTTTAAATCAATAGCTTTAACATAACAGCCAATAGCATCTTTTAACAAACCCATCGCTTTAAATGTCATGCCTAAATTGTAATATCCAGTAACAAAAGCAGAGTCGATTTTTAAGGTTGTTTCGTAAGCTGTTTTTGCACCATTTAAATCTCCAATAGCTTTAAGTATATTGCCGAGATTGTTATATGCTCCTAACTTAAGTAGCGGATAAATTGGCAGTTTAATTGCAGCTTTATAATGAGAAATAGCCTGGTGAGAATTTTTCAACTGAGTGTAAGCGATACCCAAATGATAGTAAAGTTCGTACAAAATTTCGTAATTTTCATCAGCAAGGGTAACTCCCTTCGATAGTAACTGGATACCTTGAGGAATTTCTCCCAAATCAATATACAGTGCGCCCAATTTACTGCAAACGTAAGCATCCGAAGGGTGAGTTGCGAAAAACTCTTCCATTGCTGCTTTGGCTCTAGCAAATTTATCTTTCTGATTAATTTCGCTTTGTTGATAACCCGAATGTAGAATTGCAATTCCTGGTATATAACCTATTTGCCAATGGGGTTCTTTAAGTAAAATGGAGGAAACGCTATCATCAACTAAAGCGTGATAGGGACGAGAAAAATGAATATCAGGATGATTACGAAACAACCGCGAAACCATAGAATAGGGAGATTGCACCGCACCAATTTCATCCCGTACCAAGTTAATTAGTAAGTATTCTTCTCTTTGTATCGCTTCTCGTAACTGCGGAATAATTTCTGGTGCTAAAGTTTCATCCGCATCTAATACCAAAATCCAATCACCCGTGACATATTTTAAAGCTTCATTACGAGCAGCACTAAAATCATTACACCATTCAAAATGATGTATTTTGGCACCAAATCCTTGGGCAATACTAACGGTTTTATCAGTTGAACCAGTATCTAATATAACTATTTCGTTGACAAACTTTTTCGCACTACTCAAACACTTTGATAGCGTTGATTCTTCATTCTTGACAATCATACACAGGCTGATTTTCATTGTAAATCATCCATCTCATTGCGTTGAATCCGTATTTTACCGTCTTTAATATCAAAATGGATAGTACAATTATCTAAATCTGCTAAACAAAAAATTGGTTAAGGATTAGTAAAATTAGTAGATTATAATAACTAGAATAGGACTTAGCAAAAAGCAGCTTTCTTATAATCCTCCCATGATTGTTACACCAAAGCGATTTACAATCGACGAATACCATCGACTGATTGAACTCGGTTTTTTGACGGAGGGAGACTCAATTGAGTTGATTCGGGGGGAACTGATTCAAATGGCTGCAAAAGGCACGTTTCACAGTGTATGTAGTTCTATTCTTTGCCGTCAATTGGATAGACTTTTAGGAGATAAAGCAGTTATTCGCGGACAAGATCCAATTACACTTTTAAATAACAGCGAACCCGAACCAGATATAGTAATTGCAAGGGGTAAAGATGAAGATTATCTTGCTCATCATCCCTATGCTGAAGATATTTTGTTACTAATCGAAATTTCTGATAGTACTTTAGATTATGACCAAACAACAAAGTTAGCTGTATACGCAGAAGCGGGAATCACAAATTATTGGATTGTCAATCTGCAAGTTCGTCAACTTGAGTGTTACAGTCAGCCTTATCAAAATGCTCAAGGTAAATTTGATTATCTAAGCAAGCAAATTTTTCTGTCAAATGACTCAGTAAGTATTCCTGAATTTGAAAATACTTTGTTACAACTAAATCGGATATTTTCTCAATAAAATTAAAGTCCACGAAGGTGGACTTTGTTTGTGTAGCTGCGGTTTTAACCGCCATCAAGTAATATCAAGTCAAAGGATGTTTCTTTTTCTGGCAACTATAAGTCGCGGCTACAGAAACAAAACCCGCCGTGGCAGTGGGTTCTAAATTCACTAGTCCACGAAGGTGGACTTTGTTTGTGTAGCTGCGGTTTTAACCGCCGGATAGAATGAATGAATGCTACATAAAAATTAATTTAAGACTCCCTTCCCGCAGCCCAAGTATCTCTCCATTT
>JBHJOU010000936.1:0-3104 GCA_050329355.1 Rivularia sp. (in: cyanobacteria) | reverse complement strand
AAATCATCAAAAGTTATGGAGATAAAATACGTTGGGAACGTCTTCTTAAAAATAAAGGTGGAAGTTACGCTAGGAATAGAGGGTTTGCTTTATCTAAAGGAGAATATATTCAATTTTTGGATGCAGACGATTTTATTTTGCCAAAAAAAATCGAAACACAAGTAAATTTTTTAGAAGAAACACAAGCAGATGCTGTTTACGGTGATTGGAGATATCAAGGGCATCAATCTAATGGGGTAATATTCCTCGATCAAATAGAAAAGCCTGAAACACAAACAGATATTCTACAATCTTTACTGGAAAATTGGTGGACTGCTGTCGCATCATTATTTTATCGTAGAAGCGCTGTCGAGAAAAGCGGCGGATGGGATGAAAGTTTATTAGCAGCACAAGATAGAGATTTTTTCATTTCGGTGGTAATGAGTGGTGCAAAAATTCTTTATCAACCCGGTTGTTATTCAATATATCGAAGATACGGTAACGTAACAGTATCAACCGCTTCAAAACCACGTTGGGTAGAGAATCACTGCAAAGTTTTACAAAAAGTAGAAACAAGACTTTTGCAGCAAAATAAACAGATTCCTCTCAATTATCGTTGTGCTTTAGCTCAAGGTTACTTTGAATTAGCTAGAGATTATATGTATATAGACTATTCACAATATTTACGATTTTTAGAGAAGTCTTTAGCTCTTTTTCCTGATTTTAAACATAAAAGTTCAAAAACTATTTATAATTTGATTCAAGATATTTGTGGATTCCGTTTGAGTGAAAAAATTGTTCATCGCATACTACTTTTACAAGCATTTATAGATGCTAAAACCAATCTCCGAATCTCAAAAAAATCGCGATTAAATCCCACCGTGGATTGTGCTAATGTTGATAATTGCGTAGTACAATAAGGTTTAATCAGGGAAAAACTCATGAATAGAGGAAAAATCGTCGCAGTTATTACGGGTGTGATTTCCATACTTTTAGCTGTTGCTTACCTTCTAATAGTCCAAATTCTCGACTTTCGAGGGGAAATGAAACCCGCACCTATGACTCAAGTAGAAATACATTCTCTACTAGCTACTCATAATTATATTAAAGTCATGTTAGAAGTCGGGTTTTGATGACGCTTGTATTTTGTTACAGATATTTAATCCTAAAAACCCGACTTCTTATAGATAAGTGAGAAGTCGGGTTTTTATGACGCTTCTGTTGTGTTATGGATATTTAATCCTAAAAACCCGACTTATAATGATAGGATTTCAAGCTCTTTAAACCCCGTTTGTTGATCAAAAGTTCGTAATAAATTAAAATCTTCTACTATACCAATAACGATTTCGGCGGTAGTGTAGACAATGCAACCATCACTCAGGTGTCCACCAATAACTTTACCATGGCTATTTGCGATCGCGATGTGAAAATGTACCCCTGTGGTTGCTAAAGTACCGTTGAGAGAAAGTATTTCAAATTTTTCGGTTAATACTGTACTCTTATCTTGATCGGCGAAGCGAATTGTTGCTTGTTTTAAACTACCGATCGCAGTTAAGATAAATCCTGCTTGAATATTTTGTTCGACTGCAAAGTTTTTTAAAGTTTTTCGTAAATCTGTATCGGGTTTCAGTCTAATCGGAAAAGCTTTCATCAGTTTTGAAAGGTTTGTAGTACGTGCTTAGCTAGATCAAAATCATAGTATTTCAATTTTATTGCATTTAGACAATAGTTATTTCCTTGTCAGCAGGAGATTAATAATTTTTAAAAACTAGACACTATTAGTGCTTAGGAAAGAGATAAATAAATACTCCCTTCCCGGCAGAAGATTACCGATTAAAAAAAACCGCAGAGACACAGAGTACGCAGAGGAAAGGGATAAAAAAGAGATGAACCGCACCCTGCGGGTAATAGGTAATTTTAGAGCGGGATAGGAGTAATCATACAGCATAATATTGCCAAGAGTTCCTAAGTATTTAAGTGATTTTACTGAGAGTTAATACTTATTTAGTAGAAAATAAAATTATCTGTGGAAAGTTGGGTTTCTTTATCAATTATAAATATTCTCAGTAAGTTTACGGAAGCGTATACAATAAAACATTTTTAGAATATACGCACAAGCTTCTAGTTAATATTATCAGGATGCGACATATGGCAGAACTGCTGCCTCATTGCCAAAATCTAAAAGAACAAGTAGATTGTATTTTACAACTTTTGCAGCAAGAACCTTCTTTAGCTTCTTGTGATGTAACTCCAACTCAAACTTCCTTGAAAAAAGCCATCTCTCCCAAGTTTGAAATCGTGTTTGCGGGTGCATTTAGTGCTGGTAAATCAATGTTAATTAATGCGCTCTTAGAGCGGGAATTGCTTTATAGTGCAGAAGGACACGCTACGGGTACGGAATGCAAAATAGAGTATGCACATCCAGAAAATGAGCGAGTTGTTCTCACCTTTTTGAGTGAAGTAGAAGTGCGAGAACAAGTTTTTTCTTTATGTGAGCAGTTGGGATTGCATAAAGTTGAGAATATTAATCAAGAAGATGCAATTGAATTATTGCGTAAAGGATGCGAGACTATCATCCTTTCTGAAGGTGGTGAAAGTAAATCTGAGCGTGCTAAACAAGCAAAAGCCTTAATTTTATTATTGTCGGGGTATGTGGCAAATCGTCAGCACATCCATACGATAAATAATGCTACTTACTCCATGGAAGAATTTAATTTTAATAATCTCAAAGAAGCTGCTGGATATGCACGTCGAGGAAGTAATAGTGCGGTTTTGAAGCGAATTGAATATTATTGTAACCACCGTCTGTTACAAGATGGCAATGTAATTATTGATACTCCTGGTATTGATGCGCCGGTGGAAAAAGATGCACAGTTGACTTATACAAAAATTCAGCATCCCGATACTTCTGCGGTAGTTTGTGTTTTAAAACCTGCGTCAATGGGTGATATGACAAAGGCTGAAACTCAACTTTTAGAAGTAATTCGTAATAATTCAGGAATTAGGGATAGGGTTTTTTACGTTTTCAATCGGATTGATGAAAGTTGGTACAATACCGACTTGAGACAAAGACTGGATAATTTAATTAATACCCAGTTTCAGGATGGTAGCAGGGTTTTTAAAAC
>JBHJOU010000297.1:0-2640 GCA_050329355.1 Rivularia sp. (in: cyanobacteria) | reverse complement strand
ATTTTAAAACCGCCAAAGCATTCAAACAGGCACTATTAATCGTATCGTAAATAATGTATGCTGCCTATTCATAACCCACGCAGGTGGGTTTTGCCTGTGTAGCAGCGGTTTCAACCGCCAGGTATAATGTCAAACCAAACCTTCCCCCAACAATAAAAACCATGCTAAAACTCTACGGTGGTGCGCGTAGTCGTGCTTCAATTATTCAGTGGTATTTAGAAGAATTAGAAATTCCCTACGAATTCGTCAAGCTTGATATGCAAGCAGGAGAACACCGTCAACCGGAATTTTTAGCAATTAACCCCATGGGAAAAGTTCCAGCAATTACAGACGGGGATTTGAAACTTTGGGAATCCGGCGCGATTTTGCTATATCTTGCTGATAAATATAGTCAAAAAACTATTTCCCCAGAAGAACGTGCTATTTATTCTCAGTGGGCGTTGTTTGCAAATGCGACTTTGGGACCAGGAATTTTTGTAGAAGCGAATCGAGAAAAAGAAATGCCGCGTTTGATGAATCCTTTAAATGAAATATTAGCACAGCAACCTTTTCTAACGGGTGAAGAATTTACTGTTGCTGATGTCGCCGTGGGTTCAATTCTCAACTATATTCCAATTATGCTCAAGCTGGATTTAAGCGAGTATCCAAATGTTACTAATTATATGACAAAACTTTCCCAGCGTCCCGCATTTCAAAAGGCTATGGGTACTTTCAGTTAATTTTAAAAGTTAGTCAGTAGGTTAGGTATTAGGTTAGATCGCATAAGTCGGGTTTTTACGATATAAATATCTGTAACATCAGAAAACAGTAATAAAAACCCGACTTTTTACGCTACGAAAAATTAAGCTAACGATAATTTGTAAACTGCAAAGCGACGGGCAAATCTTCTTCTTTTAACCGCTGCATCACAATTTGCAAATCATCTTTATTCTTACTACTAACTCGGATTAAATCTCCTTGAATTGAAGCCTGTACTTTCTTAAATTCATCGCGAATCAATTTAGAAAGATTTTTGGCAATTTCTGGACTAATACCTTTTTTTAACTTGATTTCTTGATTGACGCGATTACCACCAGCAGATTCAGCTTTACCAAACTCAAAGATTTTTTGAGAAAGTTTACGTTTTGCTGCTTTTTCTCTGAGAATAGTGTTGACTGTTTCTAAAGTGAAATCGCTATCTGCATTAACTTTAATGCTTTCTTCTCCTAATTCCATTGTCGTTTTAGTGTCTTTCAAATCGTAGCGGCTCTTAATTTCTCGCGTAGTTTGGTCAATAGCATTAACCAACTCTTGTCTATCAAAATCGCTCACAACATCGAAAGAATAAGTAGAAGCCATAAAACAAAACCCAGTTTTCTTTATTCGTAATTTTACATTTAAATAACTTAAATAACTGTATTTGATAGTTGATAGTTAATAGTATTTAGTCTCACAAATCTCGAAAAAATAACAATTAACAACTTAACTACTTGCTTGAATAATGCTCAAAACAAATAAAGTACAAGAACAAACTAAGCCAATAGCATACATTAGCGATCGCAAAAGTGGGATATTTGAAATATAAAAAACCGAATACAATAAACGCGCTGCAATAAAACTTAATGCCGCCCATGCGGAAATGGGAGAATTAACACCTGTAACATAAGCCATCAAAGCCGCAGCAGCAAAAATTGGAAAAGCTTCAAAAGAGTTTTGATGCGCCCAAGTAGCTCGTTGTGCATAAGGTGGAAGTTTTTCAAACATTGCTCGTGGTGCATAATAATCGTAACCGACACCGATACGGGCAAAAGCAACAGCTAAAAATGGAAAGTAAATTAGCAGGAAAGCTACAGCAATACAGTATAAGAATAAAACTGGTACGGGTAATTGTGGAACAGGCATCAACATAAATAAAATAAAGAAATTGTGGAAAAAAATGGGGCGAAATCTACTTTTCTATGTAATTGAATCGTTGAGTGGATGGTTGAGGAAACGAACCACTTTCATCAGTTATTCTTACAGTTATTACTGCAATTGAGGTAAATTTGTTACCGATTTATTCTCTTTCAAAGACGGCGTATACTATTAACGGCATATAGTCGCAGTCTTTAAGTTTCACTAGTCATAGGTAATTTTAGATTTTAGATTTCAGATTAAACAATGAAAATCTTTTAAGACGGCAATAGTTAATATTTTCATCTTTCAACCCATTGTTCACCTGTAAGGTGCAATCGATCTATTTCCAGGATAAATCTAAAACCCTCGATACCTGATGTCCTTTTCAGTAAATGCATATCTCTTCGGATTGCTTAAGATAACTTGGACGAGACGGAAGCCCACACAGGATAGGGTGGACTCACCGCAACGCAGTATCCTCAAAATCATGAATCCAAAATCGAATGACTAATGACCAATAAAAAAGTAGCTAGAATAACTTGCTGACTAATCAAAATAAAACAAAGTTACTACTTTCCTTTGTTCTTCCGCATCCTTACACGTTTGTAGCAGAGTGCCACTATCGTGAAAAGCAAAGCAGACAAGTTGCTGACAGCGAGAGATTATTTCCTTATTACAATGGTAACTGGCTTCAGCAAGGGATAAATGGTCGTTGCTGGAGTTCTCTACCAAATGCATTACCTTTTCTAGTTGCTGGCGCGATTC
>JBHJOU010000023.1:0-2484 GCA_050329355.1 Rivularia sp. (in: cyanobacteria) | reverse complement strand
ACGCTAAATAACCAAGCCAAAACTCCACCTAAGCCCAATGCTATAAGCAACTCAATTGAAATTGGTGCTTGTACTTCCACTCCTGGAATTAAATGAATAATTCCTAATTCAGTATTTTCTATGCTGAATAAAGCAAAAGCTAAACAAAAGATAAAAATTATTACAAAATTTACTTGTCTCATTGGAAACTATCAATTTAATTAATTATTGTGGTTATTGTTTCCCCGGTCTTTCGGTAGTGTAACTCTGAGAAAAAAGCATTTTTAGCAATCCGCTAGTTACACATCTACGATGACTAGAATAATAGAGTTTAAGAATAAAATTCACCCTCGAAAGTATATCACGATATTTTTATACCTTTTCCTATTCAAAAATCACACTTTAATTGTCGTTTTTATACTGAACAAAGGTTGAAAACCGCTACATCACAGTCAAAGACATAATTTTAAATTAATTATTTTAAATTAATAATTTAAAATAATTAATGAATTTTTCATTAATTTTTCATAAATTAACTTATCCTTAACTTTTATGCTCTAGCGTTTTCTATCGCGTATATTTTTGACTCGGCAAAATATATCCCCCTTCACACTACTCATAATTAATTTTGATAACCAGTATTAAAGACTACTAATTTTCAGTTAAATGTAAATTTTTACAGTGCCATCAAGGTCTAATTGACAGTTAACCTCTAACCTTTAACCTCTAACCTTTGACCTCTAACCTTTAACCTTTAACCTTTGACCTTTGACCTCTTCTAACCTTTTTGAAGAGCATCAAAGGTGCCTTTAATGGTTCCAGCGATAGGAATCGCAACCAATGTTCCCAATAATCCTGCAATCTCAAAGCCGACTAAAATGGCAACGAAAATCCAGATGGGATTTAGTCCAGTAAAATTTCCCAGCAATTTTGGGGCTAAGAGATTATCTTTGACTTGTTGCATCAAAAATGAAATGAATGCGAGTTGAGTCGCTAACCACCAATTCTGGAGTAGTAGCAGTATGGTTACTAAACCAATACCTAAAGTCGCTCCAATAAAGGGTATGAGTTGCGATATTCCGATGACAATAGCAAATAAAAAAGCAAATGGGATGCCGATAAGCAAAAAAATTGGTGTCAGACTCGCTACCATGAATAACGCTAATAATAATTGACTAAGGAAAAAGTAGTGGAAATTAAGTTGTAATGATTTGTCTAAAGGAACTCGGACTTTTTCAGGTAACAGATTTAGTAAGCCATACCAAACGCGATCGCCATATAAAAGCATATAAAATGCTAACACTACTATTAACACTGTATTAACTAAAGTCGATACCAGGGTTCCCGCAAATCCCACAGCCCCAAATGGTAATTCTTTAAGCAAGTTTTCGATACTAGCATTAGTTTGATTTGCTAATATTTTTAAGTTGATTAACGGAAAGCGTCTTTTTGTCGCTACAGCTTCTAATTGTTCTAGTTGATCTTGAAAACTGTTTAACCAATCGGGAATTTTATCAGAAAGTTGGATGGTTTGATTTATAACTAACGGAACCAAGGTAATACCGATAAAAATCAGTAGGGTTAAAGTCAGGAGCAAGACTATAGTTACCGCCCATTGGCGCGAAATACGAGCGCGTTCTAAAAATCGAACTGGATAGTTAAGTAAAAAAGCCAGTATTGCAGCAATACTTAAAATGGTTAGTGGATGTCGAAAGTAATGAAAAAGTAAAGACAGCAATCCAACATTAAGGGCTATAATCGGAGCGCTTAAACCATATACTAATAAATTGTTTAGGGAAGCCCAACGGCGCATCCGCATAAATATTCTCGATCTCTGTTATTTATATAATTTTGCAATCAAATAATTGTAATGGATAAAACTATAGCTGACCTTCGTCAAGACTACACCTTGGAGGACTTAAACGAAACCGAGGTTAATTCTAATCCTTTTGTACAATTCAAGGAATGGTTCGACCAAGCCTTGAGTGCCAATATTCTAGAACCAAATGCGATGACTATTGCCACCACTACAACAGAAGGTGTACCTTCAGCAAGAATGGTGTTGTTAAAAGATTTTGACGATCGCGGTTTTGTCTTTTACACCAACTACAATAGCCAAAAAGCCCAGGAATTAGCGGAAAATCCCCAGGCTGCTTTGGTGTTTTGGTGGGCTGAACTCCAACGTCAAGTGCGGATTTGCGGAAGAGTAGAAAAAGTGAACGATGCGGAGTCCGATCAATATTTCTATAGTCGTCCTTTTAACAGTCGTTTGGGTGCTTGGGCTTCAAATCAAAGTGAAGTCATCGAAAGCCGAGAAGTGCTGGAAAAACATTTGCAAGAATTAAAAGCAAAATATCAAAATCAAGATGTACCCCGTCCCCCACATTGGGGAGGAATTCGAGTTATACCAACAGAAATCGAATTTTGGCAAGGACGTTCTAGCCGTCTTCACGACCGTTTGGTTTATAAAATAACAGAAGATAATAGTTGGAAGATTGAGCGTTT
>JBHJOU010000896.1:0-4746 GCA_050329355.1 Rivularia sp. (in: cyanobacteria) | reverse complement strand
CTAAAATAAATAATACAATTATAACTTTTACTTGTTTGCCATCTCGTTACTACTATGCTTGTCGAAATCATACTTATTTTGAAACTCGTCAATCAAATAAGCGGATGTTACATTTTTGTCTTATCCATAGATTCAAGATTATGATGAATATGATAATTAGAATTATCCGCTACGAACCAGATTTAGTTTTGCTTAAAATATGGGCTTGTACCTTCGGAACCTTTGATGGTTTGAGGGGTAGACTTGGTAAAGTGTGGTAAAACTTTTATTCCCGACACCTTCTAACTTGATACGGAGAAAGTAGAGTTGAGAAGTCGGGTTTTGATCACAATTGTGGGCATCTAGCAATCCTATTTGTATTTATCGAAATCACGGTGTTCAGATCCCCGACTTCTTCAAGAAGTCAGGGATCTGAATTCTCATATATGATTTAGGATTGCTATATTACAGGTATTTATCCTAAAAAACCGACTTCTGTAATTCAGCAACCAGCAAAATGTTTGTTTAAATTAATATTTATAAATTTTATAACAAAATAGCAGTAGAATAATTATTCAGGAATAGTTAATGATAAACCAATGAAAATCATTTCTGCTGAAATTCCTGATGTTCTCATAATTGAACCACAAGTATTTCACGACGATCGCGGTTTTTTCTTTGAAGCCTTTAATTTAAAAAAATTTACTGAAAAAACTGGTATTAATTTTAATTTTGTTCAAGATAACCATTCTTACTCGAAACAAAATGTACTGCGCGGTTTACACTACCAAATTCAACAGCCACAAGGAAAACTAGTACGAGCTGTTGTTGGTAGTATATTTGATGTAGCCGTAGATATTAGAAAAAGTTCTCCTACTTTTGGTAAGTGGGTGGGTTATGAAATTAGCGCCGTTAATAAGCGTCAAATATGGATACCACCCGGCTTTGCTCATGGTTTTATCGTGATGTCCGAGGTTGCTGAAGTTATTTATAAAACTACAGATTACTATGCTCCTCAAGGAGAACGTACTATCCTTTGGAACGATCGCGATTTAGATATTAATTGGCAAATAGATACTTCACCAATTATTTCAGCAAAAGATGCAGTTGGTCAACCTTTTAAAATGGCTGAAATTTTCCCTTGACGTAGTTTGATGTTTATCGAATATTAACCAAATATTAACCATCAAAAGACGTTGCGGAAAAATTAGACAGTAGATTTTAGCGCGGGTGAGGTACCGCAAACACCCCTCTCCTTGACAAGGGGAGGGTTGCTCCCAGGTGTAAGTATCAGGTAGAAACTACAGCCCCAAAATCCTGTGTCCAATATCTGTTGTAGTTTACCTCTCCCGTGTCATGAGCTAGATAGTGATATCCAATGCCGATTTCTCTATAGTTGGCATTAAGGATATTTTCACGATGCCCGGGACTATTCATCCATCCTCTCACAACTTCTTCAGCACTCATGTAACCTGCGGCAATATTTTCACCGACATAAGGAGATGGATAACCTGCCGATTTAGTGCGATCGCTAACTTTAGTACCGTTAGAACCTGTATGACTAAAAAAGTCACTTACAGCCATGTCTTCGCTGTGTAGTTGAGCCGATTTAGATAACTCCATATTCAACGTTAGAGGTTGCAAACCATGCTGAGTACGATAAGAGTTTGTCACTCTCACAACTTCATCGATCAGAGGATTACTGCTATTCGTTGATGCAGACTGGGGTACAGGAGATATGGGTGTAGCGGGTATGGGTGTAGATTCATCCAAAACTATAACATCGGGTTTGGCTACTATTGGATTCACAGACAGACTCAAATTATAGTTGGTGTTAGTTGGTTCTATTCCCTGTAAAACTCGAATGTAATAGGCACCGTTTTCTAAGTTATTAATATTCAAAGATTCGCCGATATTACCGCTATTAGCCGCACGAGCGATGATTTCACCACTACTGTTGAGCAATTCTAAATCTGCATCCGCACTCAAACCATTAATTGACAAGTCGAGTTTGTTGTTGGGATTATTCAAATTCAAACGATAAAAATCTTCAATGTCAGAGTTTCCAACAGAGTCTCTAAAAATTATTTCTCCAGAGTCTAAAGCGATTGTACGAGCAGTATCTAAGCTATTACCAGCGTAGTCGATTTCAATATATTCGCTAGCAGCAAATCCATCACGCAAACCTACACTGACAAAGTGTTTATAAGCCTCTGTGTAACTTAAACCAGCTTGTTGCAAATCAGGATTATTATTCAGATAATAATTAACATCAAATCCTGGTGCTGATGCTCTTCCTTCATCTAAACCTTTAAGCACAAAATGCTCTAAAAGCTGTTTATTATCCAGTGAACTAGCCACTAAGTCGGTATAAGCATTTTTATAAAATTGTGCATCAAAAGCTGGAGAAAAAGAATCTCCTTCATTCCAATCCTCAATTACAAAATTATTGAATGCTTGTTTATAGCTATTTCCCACAGTTTGGGCGATATCAGGATTATCAGCTAAATAATATTTAACATTGAAAAACGGTGAAAACGAACGTCCTTCGTCTATACCTTGATTTTTCAAATGGTCAAATAATTCTTCGTTACTTAAATTAGCTAAATCAGTGTTAGTTTCGCGGTAGAATTCTAGGTCAGTAAGTGCAGAAAATTTGCGCCCCTGACTAACACCATAATTTGCTAGATGTTCGTAAGCTTGTCTATCGCTCAGATCAGCTAAATCGCTGTTACTAGCACGGTAAAAATCTAAATCGATTAACGATGAGAACTCCAGACCATTTTCTAAGCCGTAGTTTTTGAAATGTGACCATGCTTGACTATCACTCAAGCCATTCAAGTCTGAATTAGCTGAGCGATAAAAATTAGCATCAAATAAATTGATAGGCATAGGTTTATTAGGGAACAACACAAAAAAACATTGCAAACGTTTGCTTTCGGTCAGGGTTCCTATACCACGTGGCTAAAAACCATAAAGCTTTTGGCTTTAAGTTTTTAAGAAATAATTAACTATTCATTCAAGTAGAGATTATAGCAAGATTAGCACAGTAAATTTTGTCCTCTACTATAAGTAGTATTTCTAGGAGTATATGTTCTTTTTGTCTGAAACTACCAATTTATCGGATATCTACAGGATTTTAAAATCATCCAATGAGAATAAATACTAAACTAAATAAGTATAAATTATAAGTATTTCTAAACACTGATTATTTTGTATTTACAAAATATCAAATGATGCTATGTTTAAAAGTTTTCATCTATTATATTTATTTGTCGCTAAAAATAAAACCTAAACTGTTTCTCTAAATAGTTATATAGTTAAAAAACTTTGTTGCAGAGAAAAAAGAGGCAATACAACTTGACTTTTATTTATTTAATTTACTTAATTAATTTAATTAATTGATTAGATGTATAGAAATACTTAAAATTTTATTTTTTAGATTGATAAAATTTTAGACAGTAAGCAAATCTTACTCTCAAGATGAATTATTATAAATCGAATGAGTAAACAAATTTTGCTAATTGGCTGTAAAGGACAAGTTGGGACTCAATTACAAAAAACTTTTGAAACTTGCAGTAATTTAACAGCAGTAGCACGTCCCCTAATCGAACTTGCTCAACCGGAAACTCTCCGAGACTTGATTCGAGACAATCAACCACAAATCATCATCAATGCTGCTGCTTACACTGCGGTAGACAAAGCCGAAAGTGAACCTGAATTAGCCAGCACAATAAATAGTTTAGCCCCCGAGGTTCTCGCTCAAGAAGCGGAAAAATTAGGAGCTTGCTTAATTCATATTTCTACTGATTATGTTTTCGATGGTAAAAGTAGTCTTCCTTACCAGGAAAATCATCCAACTAATCCTTTAAGTGTTTATGGTAAAACCAAATTAGCAGGAGAAGAAGCGATTCGCTCCAATTGCAGCAACCATTTTATCCTTCGTACAGCTTGGGTTTATGGCTCATTTGGCAAAAGTAATTTTGTCAAAACCATGCTGCGTCTCGGCTCGCAAAAACCAGAGTTAAGAGTAGTTAATGACCAAATTGGTAGCCCTACCTGGGCAAAAAACATCGCTCAAACCATAGCCGCACTCGTTAACAGTCCACAAAAAACCGGCACTTATCATTATACAAACAGCGGTGTCGCTAGTTGGTATGATTTTGCGATCGCCATTTTTGAAGAAGCCAGACAGCTAGGTTTTCCTTTGAAGATTGAGCGTGTCATCCCGATTACGACGAAGGAATATCCCACCCCCGCAACTCGCCCTAATTATTCAGTTCTCAACTGTGCCAAAATATCCACTGTCATGGAATCTTATCCACCTCATTGGCGACAAAGCCTTAGAGAAATGCTTCAAGAGGTTAAAGGTTAAAGGTTTAAGGTCAAAAGTCAAAGATTTAAATTAGCCCGATTAACCATTACCAATTACCAATTACCAATTACCCATTACCCATTACCAATTACCCATTAACAATTACCAAATTCTATGAAAGCATTAATTCTGTCTGGCGGTAAAGGTACTCGACTACGCCCTCTGACATACACCGGCGCAAAACAACTGGTACCTGTTGCAAATAAACCTATTTTATGGTATGGCATTGAAGAAATGGTAACAGCCGGGATTACTGATATTGGAATCATTATTTCACCGGAGACTGGAGAAGAAGTTCAAGCAAAAACCGGCAATGGGGATAAATTTGGAGCTAATATCACCTACATTTTACAAGAGGAACCGGCAGGACTTGCCCATGCTGTAAAAGTAGC
>JBHJOU010000655.1:0-2239 GCA_050329355.1 Rivularia sp. (in: cyanobacteria) | reverse complement strand
CAATTGTTAAGTTTGCAGTCCAAACAACGCAAAAAAGGACTGTCGCCATCGTAACCTATTTTGAGCCACTCTTAGGTCTAAAGACACTGAGATTCAGGCATTACTCTGTAACTTGTAACCCTTCTGGCTTATCTGGTTAAAGGTTAGCACTTTATTAGACATCTGCTCAGAAGAACTATAACTATTCTTACTTTCACACGCGGTTACTCGATTCGCAGATTGATGCTGTTGCCACCCGTCTAATAAGAACGGCTCCGTCCCTGGATACTCACATTGAGCATCCCAAAGTGACAACTTATCGTTATAAACGTATCTACTTAAAAAAGCACTAAATAAATCCCTATGCATAGGTTTAATACCTGTTACGTCTCTATGCACTCTTTCTGATAGCTTCTTCTTGATACGGCTGCCATCAAGGTGAGTCTGAGATAGTGCAGTAGTTTGAGTAGAAAATGTTAGAAAATAACCGCCAGCACTTTCAGCCTTGCGTTTAAGTTCCGATTGAAAAAAACCTGGTGACTTAGCAGAAATAGCTTTACCATAACGTTTCTGCCAGCCTTTTATAGATACTTTTTCAGTTTTAATTTGATTGCCATGACGTAAAATCTCATTAACTAACCCGCGATTCTGAGACTTTGTGTAGCTACTTTTACGACGTTCTAATTCAGCCTTTTTAGCTTGTATCCGGTGATAGTTTCGGGTTTTTATCCATTGCTTTTTACCTTTTTTAACTTTACCTTTTTTGCGAATAATTTTGTTACCAACTTTTTTGTCAAAGTCAGGTTCAAAATTATCTGGATTATGCATTCTTTGGGAACGTTGCATCTTTCTTTGAAGCGCTTTTATCTCGCGCTCAAATGTTGGTACTTTGTCCGCAAACGGCAGCAATCCAGCTTTATTATCAGCAACAAACGCAACATTAGAGATGTTTACATCTAGCCCAACAATCCCTTGTGTTAAGTAGTTATGAGGTTTTTGATATGGTACACCTTCATTAATTAATTGAACAAACCATGCTGTTTTACCATTAAGGTTACGCCATAAAATGCGACAATATTTAACTGGTGAATTTAATCCATGAACTATTACCGGGTTATTCCAATCGATAATAGGTTTTAATACTAAATTCTTCCATAAAACCTGATTATTGATAAATCTAATCCCGGTTGCATTTGATTGTCCTTCTACTGATTTAAAGCGAGTCGTTATTTTAAATCTAACTTTTTTTGCTTGACCAAATAAGATTTTGTCTACGGCTTTAAAAGCCCTAGTACCGATTGTTTGTTTTTCGTGAGCGCCTAACTTATTAGTTATCCACTTACTACGGTTAGCGGTCTGAGTTGCAAAAGTTTTTAACGCATAATCGCTAAATCTGTACTGCTCTCTAGCTTGGTTAAATAAATCTTGTCTTTCTTTTTTACTACCGCGTCTTAACTTTTTAGCTTGACGGTATAGCTCAGAATTTTTAACTAAATCTAAGCGTACCAAGGCTTCATTTAAACAAGCGTTATATAACTGCCTAGCTGCTTGAAATCGCGCTAGTAGTTCTTTTTCTTGCTTACTATCTATTATTAAGGGAAGCTCTGTTACGAATGATGGGGTTTTACTCGCCCGCATTGACCGACCTCTTTAATAGCTGCTATAAATAATATAGCCGTTAGTTACCAAACCGTCAAGCAATTATGAGAAATTCTAAAGGTCATTTTACAAAGGGTAATGAGGAAGGTTTTACAACCAATAGAAAACAACCTCTATCTGCTCAAGTTGCAATTAGACTATCTCAGCAAGCTAAAGAAAAGTTAAAAAATATCCCTGAGTGGCAGAACCAAATCAGAAATTTTATCGAAGATATTATAAAAGACCACGGCGAATAAATTCGCTTAACATCGAACTAACCCAGGTTTAAAAACTCTGGGTTTGCGTTCTCTTGGAGTTTCTTATCACTGTTATTTGTCCGTCTTCATTAGCTTTTTGTCAACAGCTAAATTAAAGGTTAAAGGTTAAAGGTTAAAGGTCAAAGGTCAAAGGTCAAAGGTTAACTGTCAACTAACAACCATCAACCAACAACCATCAACCAACAACCAACAACCAACAACCATCAACCATCAACTAACTCATTATTCCAAAAATATATCTTACGTATATTCCCCCTACGACATGAATGCGCTAAATTATAAACTCATGGGTGAAGTACGAAGGTGACTGATAAATGGGTGTTGAGTCAAGTGCGACATCGGCT
>JBHJOU010000673.1:0-2187 GCA_050329355.1 Rivularia sp. (in: cyanobacteria) | reverse complement strand
ACGCTAAGGGACGCTGAGTATAATATCAGCGCAAATAATATAATATATAATTTATTTTCTCATCCTCTCGTTAGAGAAATATTTAGAATATTCATTCTAGAGAAGGAGCAATTTTTATTGTTTCTAACGTTAAATTTTAATTAGTGAATAAAATTCTTGTAAAAGTGTCAATGGCTGACGGTATCAAGGCTTAATTGATACTAGTTAATTAATTGCCGTCTTTGAGTTAAATAAAAGATAGACTTTGGTTCGTTAATAACACAATCTAAAAGTGTTTGAGTGCTTATGTGTTATTAAGCCTTAACGCTTTTACCGTTCATGTAAATTTAGAAAGAGAGGAAAATACATGGCTAACAATCCGTTGGAAAATATCATCCCATCACAACCTCCTGTAGACCAAAGAAAATCCGATGTTCACACATTGAAGTCTCGTTTGGAATGGGGAGAACCGGCATTTACCATTCTTGACGTGCGCGATCGCCAAACCTACAATGAAGGTCACATCATGGGCGCGTTATCAATGAGCATGGGCGGTTTAGGGGACACAGCAGCCCAAAGTTTAGCTAAAAGCCGCGATATTTACGTTTATGGTGCTAACGATGCCGATTCGGCTCAAGCTGCACAAGCTTTAAGAAGTAAAGGTTTTGAAAATGTATCGGAACTTAAAGGTGGACTCAGCGCATGGAAAGCAATCGGTGGTCCTACTGAGGGTATTGTAGAATCGATGACTCCTGCTGGTAAGGATGATTATAATGTCGTTGATCGAATGAAAGACCAAGCGTCAAATATGGATAAGTAAATTATACTTCTGACCTGGGGGATTCTCCCGGAAGCCCACCTTTGTGGGCTTTGTTTGTTAGTTCCCCAGACGGACAGTATTGAGGGTTAATTTTAATGCTCAAACAAATCCTTGAATTGTAATAAATCCAAACTTACTATTGTTGGTAAGCACTTAAAACAATCTTCGGCTAATTCCCATCTCTGTTCACGTTTAAGCATTTCCGCTAATTTGCGCTGTATACTAACCAAATAACGCACATCATTAGCGGCGTAATTTAATTGATCGTCGGATAAATTAGCCGCGTCTCCCCAATCGGAAGATTGAGCGCTTTTATCGAGTTCTACTTTTTCTAATTCTTGCACCACTTCCTTGAGTCCGTGTCTTGGAGTATAGGTACGAACTAATTTACTCGCAATCTTGGTACAGAAAACCGGATTTACCATGATGTCCAAATAATGACGCAACGTTGCTAAGTCAAAGCGAGCAAAGTGAAATATTTTCAAGACATCAGTTGCTTCTAAGAGCTTTTGCAAATTTGGGGCTTGAGTTTGTCCGGGAGCAATTCGGACAACTGTAACCCTACCTTTATTATCGGCTATCTGCACCAAACATAAACGGTCGCGTAAAGGCAATAATCCCATAGTTTCGGTATCTACAGCAATTGTCTCGCTCTTTAAATATTCTGAAAGAGTTGTTTGATCAAAATCGCGATCGCAAACCTGAAAATCTTGTAATTCCATGAATCTTAAAAAATCAATGTAGTATTGAAGGCTATAAAAAAGCAAACACTACTTTATAACTAAAAAAATCATAAATCAAACTCATCTACTAAGAATAAAAATTTGTGTGAGAAAAAACTCACCTTCACTGTTAGCAGCTACACCAACGCCAGTCAGATTATACTTACCATGAATATTCTTGAGATGTCCCGGACTTTTAATCCAACCCGTTACCGCTTCGGCGACAGGATCATCATATCCAGAATTGAAAGCAACGTTTTCAGCCGCATTGTTATAGCTAATTGAGATACTATCAACTCGCTTGGCAAATCCATTATGACTGAAGGGTACTTGATGCTTTGCCATATTTTGGCTATGAATCCTCGCTTGCTTAGAAATTTTCTCATCTAGCTTCAGTTTTGGCATTTTTTTAGAAACCCGATACTGATTTATCTGATCAAATATTGCTATTTCTAAATCAGTAGTTTTTATATTAGTAGATAGTTTTATCGGACGTGATGGAATTGACAGTGGCTTGTTTACCGTCGGTTCGCTTGTAGACGTATGACCTGGTACAGGTTTTGTCGTCATTGCGCTACCCAGAACAAGTGTAGTAAAAGCAATACCAAGAAGAGTTTTTCCGCTCATGGGCAATTACATGGTTTATACGGTCTTGAGACGCTAATT
>JBHJOU010000104.1:0-5533 GCA_050329355.1 Rivularia sp. (in: cyanobacteria) | reverse complement strand
GGTGATTCGATACCCGCACCATAACCGCTGTTATAAGACAAACGTCCATAAGTCCAAGGTATCCAGGTTGCTTGTACTTTTGTTTTAGGTAAACCTTTGAGTAAGACAGTATCTTCCTTGACTGTTGATGTATGGGAAAGTGCGGGGGCGTGCCAAGCACCGCAAACAACGGCGATACGTTCAAATCCTTCTTTTTCGGCGGCGCGGATGGTTTTTCGCATATATGCTTCGCGCTGAGCTTCAACCGGATTTTCCATCGGCGGCATTTCTTCACGCACAGCAGTCATTGCTTCGAGAATAGCGGTAAATAAATCAACAGTATTCCCTCGTGTTTCTACCATATTCTCCCACCAACGATCGCGATCGCTATAACCTGCTGCTTCGGCAAGTAAACCCAATGGATCTTGAGCAATTTTGGATTTTGGATTTTGGATTTTAGATTTTTTTGATTGTTCTTCTTTTTCCATCCCCATGCGATGAGTGAGGGGTAAATCCATAAACCGCACGGGGATGTGATTACTTAGCCCAAATTGTATCGCTTGCCACTCTGGAGAAAATACAGCAAAGGGATAATAAACGCTTTCTTTTGGGTTGTCTGGAAGGTAAATTAATAATGCTACCGGAGGCTGCATTTCAGGTGAAGCGACTAGCGGTATTAAGGATTCAGCATCGGGTGGTCCTTCTATTAGGATGATGTCAGGCTGTAGTTGTTCTAAGGCTTGACATAGACTACGTGCGGAACCTGGTCCGTGATGGCGTATACCAAAGATGTGAGTAGTCATGGGAGAACGCAGAGCAGAAAAGGAAAAGGGTAAAGCCGGATTATTCTAACTACTCCTCATGCGGCTTTATGATTACCTGTTTAAGGGAATAATTCGTTCGCGAGTAGTTTTTTAATTGTAAATGGTTCCAAAAAAGAGTATTTTCTGCTATATTTATATAATGGGATATTAGCAAAATTTTTATTTAGGGTCACATCCCATTATATAAAAGCTATTCTAACAGCATACCATGTTTCGCCGACCCATAGTTAATTAATTTTTTTTTTGAAGATAATTTTCAAAAAAATTAACAAACTGAGTAAAGAATACTCCCTTTTCAGTAGAAGATTGTCGAAGAAAAAACGAATTGTCGTTTATAGAATATTGACAAAATAAACTTCTGTCCTCTTAACTAACTTCCCTACAAGCCAAATACAAATCTTTCCAATTATCTCTTTCCTTGACCACAGTTTCTAAATACTCTCTCCAGACAATTTTATCTTGAACTGGGTCTTTAATTACTGCACCAATAATTCCCGAAGCGACATCGGAAGCGCTCAAATTTCCGTCACCAAAATGCGCTGCTAATGCCATGCCACTATTAACTACGGAAATTGCTTCTGCTGTACTCAAAGTACTTGTAGGAGATTTAATCTTAGTTTTCCCATCTTCGGTAACACCGCTACGCAACTCCCTAAACATCGTGACAATGCGGCGAATTTCTTCTAATGCGGGGGGTTCTGCTGGTAATTCTAAAGCCCTTCCTAAGCTTTCCACACGCCGCTGCACGATGTCAATTTCTGCTTCTAGTGTCTTGGGTAAAGGTAAAACTACTGTATTAAAACGTCTTTTCAAAGCACTTGATAAATCATTTACTCCCTTATCTCTATCATTTGCCGTTGCAATGACATTAAAACCTTTATTCGCTTGCACCTCTTCTCCTAATTCGGGAATTGGTAGTGTTTTCTCCGAAAGGATAGTAATCAATGTATCCTGCACATCTGCTGGAATTCGGGTTAATTCTTCCACCCGTGCCAGCTTTCCATCTTCCATCGCTCGCATCAACGGACTTGCAACCAAAGCCCCCATTGAGGGACCATCAGCTAATAATTTAGCATAATTCCAACCATAACGAATCGCTTCTTCACTCGTTCCCGCAGTACCTTGAATTAATAACTTAGAATCCCCCGAAATCGCCGCCGCTAAATGTTCCGACACCCAAGACTTTGCAGTACCCGGCACGCCAATTAACAATAATCCCCTGTCAGTTGTCAAAGTTGCGATCGCAATTTCAATTACTCTCCTCTCACCGATATACTTTGGTGACACCTCAAACCCAGTTTCCAACTTTCCACCCATCAAATAAATCATCACCGCCCAAGGCGACAACTTCCAATTTGGCGGACATTGACGCTTATCCACCTTGCCCAATTCCTCCAACTCCTCAGCAAACTGTAGCTCCGCGTGTTCCCTGAGTAAGCTAGTTTCTTTAATTACCTCTTCCTTATTCCTTTGCGTTCTCAGCGTCTCTGCGGTTTGATAATCTTCAGCCATATTGATTTCCTAAAAGTGAATTCGATAAATATAATCCCACAATCGTAACCATAATCAGAAGTCGGGTTTTTAAGTAAAATAGTTGTCAGACAAGAAAATCATTGTAAAAACCCGACGAATCACACCACGAAATCTTAAATATCTAATTTTTTTAAACTGAAATTATGGAGACGTAAAATTTTACGTCTCTACATGATTATTTAACGCTTTTTTCATCTCATATCTAAACTGCAATTTAACCAAAAAATTATCAATAGCATCAATGACGGATTTAGGAATATTTTCGGTTGTTTCAAAAGTCAAATTATCGGCAGCTTCATTATACATATAAGCATCTATTTGTAAATAAAATTTTTCTAAAGCTAAACCAAACTGCCAATTATTGACTTGATGATTGCCCTCAATATAATTTTTGATACTTGATATTACAGCCTGACTAATTTCTTGATTCCAGATATATGGAGTATTAATTAATAATGAAAAAGCCGGATTAGCGGAATTAAAAGGTATTTTAGGAAAATCTTGCAAAACATCTAATATTAAGTTTTGAGCTTGCAAATCCGATAAAATATTAAGTAACTTTTGAATCCAATCATCAGTATTACTTAAATGTTGATATAGCTTTGCATTTACTTTCAATAAAGCCTCTGCCCATGCTGTATTCTTACTTCTAATAGTAGCCAGTACCCAAGCTGATAAAAAAAGTTTTTCCCATTGATGATTTTCCACGATTTTGATTAATTCTTCAGGAGTTTTTTTCCAATCATCACTCCATATTATTGGAGGTACACAAGCGAGCATTTGTGATAGTAAACTGGCTTTTTCACCCACAGAAGGTATATATTTAGATTCATCGATACCGTCTTGAATCATTTCTAAAGTACATTTCTTTGGTAATGTAACTTCTATATTGTTGTTATGCAAATTAAGTAAAGGACGAACTCTTTTTATCATCCTTTGCACGAGCTTTGATTCCGGGATTTTTAACAGCAATCGCGCTGCGGCATCTCTTACTAATTTACTTTTATCTTCAAGTGCTTCCTCTAAAAAACCTTCATCTTCAATGCTCAAGCTAACTTCTAATACTTCTAATAAACTTGCTCTTTCTTGAGATTTTTCCTTGCTCCAAATATGTTGTAACTGTTTGCGTCCTTTTGCTGCTTCCGATTGACGCAATTCTTTTAATAAATTTTTTTTAGATTCTAAGCTACCACTTTTCCAAATTTTAGCTGTATTTTCACCAATCACATAATTCCACTCTGGATTTTGGGCTGCTAACCAAATGCCTCGCTTTCCTAAAACAGGTAAAATATCTTTTCGTAAATGATGCTGTCGCTTTCCTAAAGTTAATAATTCGGGTAAGTACTTCGGTGAAACAAGTTTTCCAGCTTGCGCTATAATTTTTAACCACTCCGGTAAAAATGCACTATATTCTCCACTCAAAATCATTTGTAAATGTTGTTCTGAAAGTTGATTGCAATATGGTAAATCATCCAATTCGCAAGTGTTTAAAGTTATTTTATTATCAATCGCAGTTAATTTTCCAGCTTGTTGATAAAGAGAAATTGTCCCCGCAGCAGCAAGTAAACTTCCTTCCTTATCATTAGTATCAAGACTACTCAAAACTTCACTCAATGGATTACCTTGTATAAAGATTTTTAACTCTTGTCTTTGAGTACCTACCACTGCCGTTTTTACTAAATTCTGCCAAATATTCATTTATTATTTATAGTTGATAATTTTTTGTGAGGTGAGAAGTCGGGTTTTTATAAAAAACCCGACTTCTGTGATTATCGAACTCAGACGTTTGCCGGAGAGCCTCAAATCAATTATTTCATGCTGTTGATGGTAACGAGAAAAAACCAGAAACAAATCCAAAATTTAAAATCTAAAATCCCAAATTAACAAACCGATTTTCCACCCATACACTCAAAGGTAAAAAGTATTCTCCATCCCATTCACCGAATATATCAAGGGAATATCCACCGCTGAGTGCTAATAATTGCCAATTATAATTAAATCTTGATTTAATCGGAAGTAAACATTTAGCTTCATCGGCTACAAACCAATGATCATTTTGTTGAATCGGAATTACTTTACACAAAGATACGGGAAATTGTTCTATCCAAGGGTTGCTGGCAAGAGCTTGGGAATATTCTTGCATCATATTTGAGAAATTACTATATCCCGGCATTCCATCCATCTGAGTTACTGCATCTTGACGAGTTTTAACTATTGCTCGTAAAGGATAAGCACTCTCGAAAAATACTAATTCCCCATCAATACAGCTTCCAGGTACAAGACTGCTATCCAATGGCTGATTACCGTGAGTAAAGTTAAGAATCAATGCTTTTTGTTGCGTTTGTTTACCGTAAAGCCAAATACGTTGTATTTTTAAACGGTCTTCTTCTGTTAAATTCTGCCCCAAAATTAACCAAGAATCCTTTACTCCTTGTTGTGTTAATAATTCTTGTTGACTTTGGGAAAAACCAATTTGAGTACGAATGTCTACTTGTACTGGAGTAGTTAAATTATCCAAATTATTGAAAGCCTTAATTAAAAGATATACTCGTCCTAATTGGGATAATAATCTTTCTTGCCATCCTGTACCAGAATAACAAATACTCCCCATTTGCCTTAGCAAACGAGCGACACCCGGTGCTTGTGCATCTACTAACCTTGCTGCTGGATCATCCCAGAAACTATAAGGTTGATTTTGTGCTGCTGCTAAGCCATTACTTACTAAATCCCGCAACCATACTTCCAAATCCTGGATTCCCGCAGTAACTTTATCTAAACGCTTAGCTGCACGAAGAGCTTGTGCGTCGGGGTTTGAATATTTATTTACTGTTTCTTCCTTCTTCACTTTTTTTTGATTGCGGCTTTCAAGCCACTCATTCACCCATTCTGGCGGAATATTTACAGTAAACAACTCTTGCTTTTCTATTAACAAAAGAAACAAACCAATACAGTGTTTACACGGAGATTTGCGACTGGGACAACTGCATTTAAAAGCGGGTTCCGTCAAGTCGATCTGGGTTAAATAGGGATTTTTTCCAGTTCCTTGACACTCACCCCAAGCTACCGTATCGTTGTAACCTAATGATGACCACTTACTATAAGTAGCCAAAGCTTTACCATTTTGGGCTGAACTTGCATCTGGTGCTAGTGCCAAAATTTGTTCTTGCGTCCAGGTTGCAGACATTATTATTTAAAAT
>JBHJOU010000944.1:0-3740 GCA_050329355.1 Rivularia sp. (in: cyanobacteria) | reverse complement strand
TATTTTTGTCATTATTAGCCCGTGGAGTCACTTTTTTATTAATTCCAACTTTCCCTTATCTCACCGCATTTTTGATTATTATTACAATTTTTGGTTTTGTTAATTCCTTCCCGATGCCGTTGATAGATTCAATTTTATCTTTGAATAGTACACAACGAGAACAAGGTGAAGTTTTAGGAATTAATGCATCTTATCTAAGTATTTCTAATGCAATTGGACCACCAATTTCCGGTTTATTAGTCAGTTTTGGTTACAAATTCCCCTTTTGGATTACAGGTGTGCTGACAATTTTTACAGGTTATTTTGCTTTCACACTCAAATCGAACTTTAAATCTGAAAGGAAAAATTAAACAGAGGTGAGTTCTACTTAGAAGTCGGGTTTTTAGGTTAAATATCTGTGAAAAAAGGCACTGATCATAAAAACCCGACTTCTTACACCACGGAGTTTGTTAAAAGTTAAGCTGTTGTGCATTTAAATCATATAATCTAAATTATTCTAATTCTTGTGGGGTGGGCATCCCTGCCCGCCCAAATATATAATTTAGCTGCTTTTTAGCTTATTTTCTCACCTGTTTTAACATCGCAATCAATGTATGATGAGCATCTTCGGCATTTTCTAAAGTATGGTCGAATCCAATGCGGACAGGTACATTTTCCCCGTTTACCTCTGCTTGTAGATTCATCCCTTCAGCATCAATAGAAAGCATCTGTGCTGCTGTCACATCTTCTAAATCTCCATAAGCTTTAGCATAAAGTGCAACCGCTTCTGCATGGTCTTCATTCATGTGCTTGCAAATGCGATCGCTAATTTGAACAGAAAATTCCTCTGACATTCTCCAAGCTCCCAAAATAAACTTTATCTTACCAAATTTTAGATTTTAGATAAAAACTTGATCTAAAACCTCGATTATTCGTGGGGTTAGAAGTCGGGTTTTTAAGATAAATCTGGGTTGTAACAGACAATCATCATAAAAACCCGACTTCTGATCACGGTAAAAAATCGGCTCTTGACCTTGAATCAATGAGCTTTGTAACATTCCTATCTTTATCTAAAAAATTAATTTAACTAAACTTGTGACTGGGAAATTTTTTACATTTTCTTTCTGATTGATAGTAGTTTCTACAGAATCAGATATATAAAACAAATTTATTTCAGTTCATACCCATGAGTGCAACTAGCCACCGTCGTATAGTTATTGGGGATGTACATGGTCACTATCAAGGCTTGATGCAATTGTTAGATAGTATTGCCCCAACAGCAGAAGACCAAGTTTATTTTCTCGGTGATTTGATAGATAGAGGTCCCCAGAGTTCCCAAGTAGTGGATTTTGTCAAAGATAATTCCTACCCTTGCTTGTTAGGAAATCACGAGCATATGCTGGTGAAAATTCTTACAGATAAAAATGCCTCCAGCACAAGCGTACAAGGATGGCTTTACGGTGGGGGACAAGCAACCTTAGCAAGTTATGAAAGTGGTAAAATATCCCAAGAACATCTTGAATGGTTTGAGAATTTACCTTTATACCTCGATTTAGGAGATATCTTTTTAGTTCACGCAGGAATTGACCCTTCAAAAACGATAGAAGAACAAAGCGCGGAACAATTCTGCTGGATTAGAGATAAATTTCACACTATTCAAAAACCTTATTTTTTAGATAAAGTGATTATCGTCGGTCACACTATCACCTTTACCTTTCCTGGAATTGCACCGGGTAAAATTGCCCGAGGTGCGGGTTGGCTCGATTTAGATACAGGTGCTTATCATCCCCGTAGCGGTTGGTTGAGTGCATTCGATGTTACAAATCGTTTGATACATCAAGTCAACATTTTTAAAAAGAGCCTTCGTACCTTGTCTTTAGAAGAAGCATCGGCAAAAGTCAATTTGTCTTCACCTAAAGTCGATCGCGATCGCAATAAGTTATGGGTTTAAAGGTTATGGATTGGGAATAAATAACTGTCAACTAACTCCTAATTCCTAACTCCTAATTCTTAACTCCTAATTCCTAACTCCTACAATAGTGGTCGAATATTTTGCCGGTATGCAGTTGCATTTAAGCCATCGTTTCCTTTATTCGATTGAGCATTAACCCAATTCTGAAGATATTGTACTCGATTACCCGGTGAAGGATGGGTACTTAAAAAGCTAGGAACCGAGCCTCTGCTTTTACTTTCTAACTTCCTCATGAAGGAAACCATCGCTTGAGGCGCATAACCAGCATCTGTGAGCAGCCTTAATCCAATTTCGTCTGCTTCTTTCTCCGCTCCACGACTGTTGGGACGACGATAACCTAGTTCTACACCAAGCTGAACTAATTTGCTGTTTTCCACACCTGCTGCTGTAGCTAAACCTCTGGCGATCGCAGTTTTCTTCATCTGCTCTATTACGTGTTCACCTTCAATATGACCTATTTCATGGGCAATTACACTTGCTAATTCTGCTTCATTGTCGGCAGCTTTAATTAGACCAGTATTGATATAAACATATCCACCAGTAGTAGCAAAAGCATTTATACTGTCATCTCTGACTACTTGAAAGGTGTAAGGAATATTCTTACGAGTATTCTGCGCTTCTAAGCGTTTACCAATTCTTGTGATGTAATTATTGATTTGAGAATTGCTGTTAAGTCTGACATCGCTTCTGAGCAATTGCTGATTTATTTGTCTACCAAGCTGAATTTCTTGGCGTTCTGATATATTAGAAAGTTGAATTATTTGGGCACCTTGGAAGATTATGTCCCATATCGAAACACCCCGCGCTATTGTAGGTGTAACTAAACACAGGCTTATAGCTGTAACCAAGGAAATTAACGGATAAAAGAATCGTTTTTGTAAAAAACGAAAGTTTAAATAAAAATTTTTATTTTCCATCATCAATTCAAGGAGGTTTGTACAAGAACACAAATTATAAGACGAATAATAACTTTATTAAGTTGCACATCTTGCTTGTTTTCTAGTAATAGCACAATCGGTTATCCAGTCTGCTTGACTTAACAGTGGCTTTGCTGTTAGACATGGCAACAAATACTAAATCCTGCTCATGAAAGCGATGGAGAGTGTTGTTTGTTCAAACTGTCCTGAAGGGATATTTTATCCTTGATATCGGAAAGGGCAAATACCTGGTTCTTCTATCTAAAGTACTATCTTGAAAGCGGATATCAATCCTTTATTCTTCTATAAATAGGAAAAATCAATTATGGCTATATTAGATTCCAAAGGTCGGTTATTTGGTAAGTTCAATATTTTAGACATCGGTGCTTTACTCGTAATTTTACTAGTAATAGCGGGTATATTTTTGTTCCCAGGTACTACTGGTTCGGTAGCTCAAGTAGGTACCACAACAAAACCTGTGGAAGTTGATTTGATTGTCATGGGATTAAAAGTACGCGATATCGAAAGATTATCCAGCAAAGGTTTTAAAGAGGGAGGTGAAACAAATGTTATCATCCGCAATCAACCTTACGGTAAAATTCCCATTAAATCGATTGAAGTATTGCCCAGACAAATCCTCGTTACACAACCCGATGGTAGCGTTAAATTAATTCCGGAACCTAGAGAAAATATCTTTAGTACAGATATGCTTTTAACTTTAGCAGGTAAAGCAACAATCACTGACGGCGGACCTGTTTTAGGTAATAGTAAAGTAAAAATTGGGATGCCATTTGAATTGGAAGGGTTTAATTACAACTTCAATGCCAGTGTCATTGATGTCAGAATTGAAGATAAATAAATTGAAGTTATAG
>JBHJOU010000942.1:0-2787 GCA_050329355.1 Rivularia sp. (in: cyanobacteria) | reverse complement strand
AAATTTAAAATCTAAAATTGACTCTCTAATAACTGTAAGGATTTTTAGGTCGAGAAATTGGTTTTACAGTATTAGAAATAACTGTTAATTGACGTTTTCCAGCAAGATTTTCTGTTGCCATTTTCCCTTCAATTTCTAGCCAACTATCTTTTTTAAATTGTTCTCTTGTTTGACCTTGTGGTAATTTGATCGGTAAACCTACTGGATAAGCATCTGCGGCACAGCAAGTTAGTACGAATCTTGCTAAAAATAAATATTCATTACCTAAATCTGGCGGATATATGACAAATCCTGTCACCTTTGCTCTTTGTCCAGTATATGCATCAGGTTCGGGATAAACGCTTAGTGTTCGTGACCAATCTACTAAGGAACGTTCTTCCGGACGAATCGAAGCCCGGAATGACTGGGGCTGAAGACGAGAATTTCCTGTTGATAAGTCGGTGACACCTTTTTGTAATGCTTTGTCGCTGGCAAAAACGGGGGGTGCAACAACAAAACCGAGAATTGCTACTGCTATTAATAAGACACTGCCCAAACGAGGGGGTATTAAGTTCATGTGTTGGACGTTTGGAGTAGCCCCACGTTGTCGTAAAAGCTCTACTCCTTTGGCAATTCCAATAATTACTAATACGATACCGGCTACAACAACTAATGGGAAATAGTTGGGATGAATAAGTAAATACAATTCTTGGGTTAGCCAATATTTCAACATTAAAAAACCCCAGGCTACAATAGCGATTACATCTAGCCAAGGAAGTAAATTATTTAAGATTTTTGATCGGCGTTGTTTTCTTGAACTCATTGCTTGTTATTTATGGGTGTGAAGAAGCGAAGACAGTTGCGCTCGGAACATCAATGGGAACAAATTTACTCGAAAGCTAACCTAATATCGAAATATAATACATAAACTATCGTGAGTTCGATAATCACAGAAGTCGGTTTTTTTTGAGAATTTTGTAATGTTACACCCGATTTCTTACTCATCACAGGATTCACGATGGAACTCACGTTAAATTACATTACATTGGACTTTTTAAACTCCATACAACTGAAAATAATCATTGATTTATACACTGACTTAGCCGATGGATTTGGCGATGAATCTTGATTTTTTTGAATATTTTTTAAATAAAATGTAGGTTGATTATTAAGCAGAATAGAAACGCTAATTGTGCTGCTAGTGCAAACAGATAAAAAACTGTTTTTGGTTTAAATATTGTTAACATTAAACCAATACCTTTGATGTCAATCATTGGACCGAAAACTAAAAATGCTAATAGCGAACCGCTGGTAAACGCTGAAGCAAAAGATAAAGCAAAGAAGGAATCGACTGTGGAACAAATCGACACAACCGCCGCAAGTACCAGCATTGTAATTACGGAGCTAACTGGGCCCGCACCCAAACTCAAAATCAAGTCGCGGGGTGCTAATACTTGAATCGCAGCGGCGATCGCACTTCCTAAAACGAGTATGGCACTCAATTCTCGTAATTCTTGTATTGTATTATCTACAACTAGTCGCATTTTGTCGGCTAGGGGTTTACTCGGTGCAGAAGTCGCGATCGCCGCTTCCATGCCCATGGTTTCCATCCGCATTGTTTGACCAAGTTTTCCACCGAGTAAATAAGTACCCGGTTTGAGCAAAGCTGGTACGGCTGCTTGTGTTTCTAAGCTAGAAAGTTCCAAAACTTCTTTAGGTTCGGGTTTTCGGGGTTGATTAAATTTTAAATAACGAGCAATTGTTGGTTGAACAATGGGGCTTAAGTCTTTTTGAAAGCTAAAAACGTAGCCAATAATTACAGCGATTAGTAAAGATAAGACTACCCTTAATACAACGATTTCTGGCTGATCGCGAAATGCAATCCATGTTGCCCAAATTACAATCGGATTAATTGTCGGTGCTGCGAGCAAAAAACCAATTGCCATAGATGTCGGCGCTCCCTGCATCAGTAATCGTCGCGCTACAGGTACGTTACCGCACTCGCACACTGGAAACAAAAAGCCGATCATACTACCAGCCAAAGCTCCAAGCAGGGGATTTTTGGGAGCTTTTTCCAGCAATGTACGCTCCGACACGAAAAATAGCAGCGTACTGGAGAATAAAACTCCTAGCAATAAAAAAGGTATTGCCTCCACTAACAGGCTAAGGAATATTGTGAAACCATTGCTAAGTTGATTCATGAGTGTCGTTTATTTGGACGCTTTTCAAGGTATGTTGAGTTTTGACGGATATGTCCTAGTTATTTTAGCGGATTCGCGATTGTACGCAGGTAAGTAGAGTAAACTATACATCATTTTTAGAGATTTAATTGCGGTTATCTCATTTTCAATTTTCGTTACTCTTTTAACTACCACGGAAATAAATGTTTGTGCAATCCGCAACTAGAACAGCCTCCAAAGACTATGATTAAGCTTTGAACCCTCTACTATATGCATTGAGTTAAGGCTATAGGCAAGGAATTTCAATTAATGTTCGGAAAACTGCTCTTTGATCAGCAACAACTGATATGACGGTACCAGTTTTTGACTTCCATACTAAATCTCTAATACTTGACAATTAAGCGTTGATTTATACCTCCAGCCATAAAATCCGACTTGGTTATATCTAAAATACGCATTTTAAATACAAAGAGTTCCAATTTAATAGTTTAAGTTCTCAACCCCGCAATTATGATCTATCTACCTTTAGACTTACAATAATTTAACTTTATTTGATGTTATCTTCGACGCATTTTCATAAAACGTCAGTATTTTTGTCACACTTGGTATCTAATAGTGACTTTTGCTT